>NZ_JABUMQ010000143.1:0-26445 GCF_013336645.1 Myxococcus sp. CA039A
CCATGATTCGCCGGCTGAAGACGTCCACCACCAGGTACAGGTAGAGGAAGGCGCCCTTCACCGGGCCCTTCAGGTAGGTGATATCCCAACTCCAGACCTGGTTGGGCCCGGTGGCGGTGTGCTCGGCCCGGGGCCTGGGCGTGGGCGCCCTGGCATGGCCTCGGTGAGCCAGTTGCCCCGCTTCGCGCAGCACCCGGTAGAAACTCGCTTCGCTGGCGACGTACTCGCCCTGGTCCGCCAGTCTGGGGACTATCTGCTTGGGCGAGGCGTCCCGGAACTCCTCGCTGTTGGCCACCGCCAGGATTCGGCGCCGCTCCGCCTCGGACAGCCGGTTGGCCGGACGGGTATGTGGTCCGCACCGCCGGTCCTCCGCCGTGGCTGGCTTCCTCCAACGCTGAATGGTGCGCGGGGCCACCCCGAGACGCTCGCAGATGGCCTCCAGGCGCACGCCCCTCTCCAGGGCCTCGTCGACGTGGGCGAGCGTCATTTCTCGCTCTTCTCGTCCGCTGCGTCGTCCTCGTCGCCCGAGTGCCTGTCGTCCCACCCCATCGCCTGAAGTTTTTTTTCGAGCACCAACAGCGCCGCCGTCTCCGCCAGCGCCTTCTCCTTGCGGTGCAGCTCCCGCTCGAGCTCCTTCACCCGCTTCTCGGCGGCGGCCAGCCGCTTGCGCTCCTTGGCCGGCAGCGGCTCGCTCGCCGTGCCTGAGAGCGCCCCCGCGGCCGCCTGCTGCCACTCTCGCAGCTGCGCTTCATGCAGCCCCTCTCCACGCAGCAACGCCCCCAACTCCTCGCCTTTGAGCGCCTGGGCCGCCGCCAGCACGCGCAGCTTCTCCTCGGGTGTCCACTTCTTCGGCCCAGCGGGCGGGGCGGACTTCTTCTCGTCGGACGGGGGCGCCATGGCCGCTACCCTATTCGCCGCTCGCAACCACTGCGACAACGTCGGTTGGGACACTCCCACCTGCCGGGCCAGTGTCGAGGCATTCACCGCGCTCGGTCCCACCATCCGCTTCACCATCTGCGCCTTGAATGCGTCTGTGTACGGCACTTCAACCGCCTGCACTCGCCCCCTTCGGGTGGTCAGCTCGGCATCTCAGCCGAGGCGACTTCTTCCCTGACACAGGGGGCTCAGCCAGCAGCTTCTTCAACCGGGCATTCTCCGCCTCCAGTTGCTTCAGCCTCTTCGTGTCGTTGGCGTCCATGCCCCCGAAGCGCTTGCGCCACGCGTAGACCGTGGGCTCGCTCACTCCATGCTTCTTCGCGGTCTCCGGTACGGACGACCGCTCCGCCTCTCGCAGAATGGCGACCATCTGCTCTTCGCTGAACCGACTCTTCTTCACTGCCTGCCTCCGTGATGTCCGGAGACGGCATCCTCTCAAGCTTCAGGTGGTCCGAAAACCGCAGGGCATGTCACACCCACTCCCGCTATCCGGCGCCGCGCACCGCAGCTCCCGGCTCCTGAGCCGCACATTACGGACCTCGGGCTCGAGGAAAGACTCTAGGCAGTTCACTGGGGCGAGCCGCCACCGGCGTTCGGCCGCGCGGCCTTCGCTTCCCCAGGAACTAACCATGAGGAAGGCCAGCCAAGACACCAACCGGAAGCACGACAAGGTCATCTGCGGGCGCGAGAAGCCCGCGTGGTCCTATCGCACAAGGTGCGCGATAGCAGTCCCCAAACCGCCTCGCGCTCTGCACCTAGAGCTACTGAAAGACGAACGCTCCTGAATGAGGCTACACCTCTCTCCAAAAATTGAAGCACCGCGCAACCAGCAATCGACTTGTTCGATGGCACGCTCTGAACTGCTGGACTTCACGGCCAGTCAACTATAGACCAAACCCAACCTCTCACTCAGCGAGCTCGCCATGCTCACCGTCCGCGTGCGTCTTGTTCTTGTCGCAGTCCTATCCCTCATCACCCCCTCAGCTGCGATGGCCGCCAATGCCGTCGCGGGCACTACGTATCATGGACAAACCATCACTGCTCCGCCGGGGACGAGCGTCAGCGATTGGAACATCCTGCTCGTTCCCAGGAACATGGGTTTCCAGGAGATCTACTCCGAGGACGACAATGCCCTCCTGCGCTTCGAGGTATCGGCTTCTCCTCTCAACAACGTTGCGTGGTCGGTCTGGGCCCGTTTCAAGTATCGTAACAGCAGTGGGCCTGGCACTTGGTATGTCGGCAGCGTCGACTTTCTGCTGGTCCGCAAGGCGTTGAGCGTCGCCGGTACGCTCACGCATGGTGAGAACCTTGCCGTGCCATCGGGCACGTCGATGGCTGACTGGAACATCATCGTCAGTCCCGCGTCGGCCGGCATCGAAGAGCCCGGCCTCGAGTTCGACAATGCCCTGCTGCGGTTCTCGGCGTCCTACACCATCGTCGACAACTTCACCTGGCAGCTCCAAGCCCCCTACAAGTTCCGCCATACCAACCAGGGCCTGTCGTTCGTAGGCGCAGGCCAGGTGAGCTACCTGCTGGTCTCGCGCAACGCGAGCTTCACTGGCTTCGCCTCGAATGGCCAGACCTTCGCCACGCAGGGCAACACCGCCGTGAGCGACTGGTCGGTGCTCGTGCTCCCCGCGAGCGTGGGCTACGAGGAAGTGGGCAGCGAGGGCGATAATGCCCTTCTGCTGTTCGATAGCAACGTTCAGGTCTTGGACAGCTACAGGTGGCAGGCGTTCGGCGCATACAAATACCGGTATCATAACGGCGGCGGCGTCTGGTATGGAGAAACGCTCAGCTACATCGCCGTCCGCAACTGATTCAACGGCTGGGTTGGCCCTCTCTCCAGGGCCAACCCAGCATCCCCCGGGACTCATTTGTGGACTCAACCGCTCCCGTGGACACCAACGAAGAGGGAGGCATCTGTCACTCATCACACTGAGAGAGGGTGAGCTTGTCAGGCAGATTCACTCCATCAAGAAGCGTGTGTTGCCCTCGGGGAGGGTGTCCTTCGATGCCGAGCGCACCAGCCGCGGGCATGCGGACAAGTTCTGGGCCGTGACATTTACCTGCCAGAGGGAGCACGAACCGGAGCGACGCAATACTGGGGATATCGGAGTCCGGGTGATTGGGTGAGCACGCGAGTCCTTGCTCCCCAACTCCGCGAGCAGTCGACCTGTCCCCTGAACCGGATCCCCTCCAGAAGGTGGTCCGCCCGGCAGAGGTTGCTGGGCGACAATAGACCATGGACAGCTCTCTACGTGGCACTGCTACTTGGAGCGTCTCAATCCCAGTTGAGGACGAGTCCGGAGAATGTGGGGGCACTGGACTTGGCGAGCCCGGACGATGGGGAAACGCTGGGGCTATGAGGGTTTCCGCGTCGGCCGTCACTACGACGCGGAGTACCGCGTCGTCGATAGTCCCTGTCGCGTTGCCCAGCAGGGCGCGCCGAGGAGAGGCAAGCGCACTGGTCGGATTACTGGTGCAACTTTACAACCACAGCCTCAGAACCCAGAGAGGGTTGAGATCCTGGATTTTCGTGGTAAGTGCACTTGCGCCGGACGTTGTTGTGCACGCCCGACAAGTTCAGGGTGGGCGCTTTCTTGCGAGTTCTCTCAAGAGACCGTCCTCTGCTGGGCTTTCAGACTTCTCTCCATGAAGGGCTGCGGCCGGAATGGAGGGAACTTCGGACTGACAGGGAGATAAGCAATGACACGCGGAAGAAGTGGGCTTATTGTTTTTGCCACAGCAGTACTGTTATCCACTTCGTGTGGATTTCTCGTGGATGAGCCCGGGACGCCGAATCCGGATTCGGTCGGTGCCGTCCCCCTCGAGGCCCCTGCGACCAGGGACAGAGAAAGTCATGAACTGGTTTCTCGCGAGGCGGCGCTGACAACGACTTCCGTTCTAGGGCGCTTTGCTCGCTACTGCGGCAAGGTCAACAGCCATCAAGGCGCGGATGGCGCATGGCTGGCGGACCCGGACTGTTCCTCGGGCTGCAACGTCGGCGGATTGGCTTACTGTCAGAAGTTCTGGCCCGGCTCCACGACCATTCAACAGGTGGCTGTTTCAGAGAAGGCGAATAATGTCTGGCGCAATGCCGGGTGTAGCCCTGTCGTTGACGACTGGGATGGGCACGACGAGTTCGAGTGTGTGGGGTCTGCTGTCTGTGGTGATGACACCTGCAATAGCGACAGCGGTGAGACGCCTTCGTCTTGTCCTGCTGACTGTGGCACGTGCGGGGACGGGGTGTGCAACAGTGGGGAGAACTATGTCCTGTGCTCTGCGGACTGCGGCGTAGCAAGTTCGTGTGGGGACGGTGCCTGCAACAACAACGAGACGAGCATTACGTGTGCCTCGGACTGCCGGGCGCCCAGCCTTGTCACCAATGCGGACTTTCCGGCCGGAGTGCTCCAGTTCACCACGGAAGAGGACTTCAACTCCCTTTTCCACACCCTCGCAGCCAATTCAATTGCGGCCAATTCGCTGCCAAGCGGATTCGCAAATCTCAAATCCTACCTAGCTCAGTTCCCGGTCAACGAGACTACCTACGAGGTGGATCGAGCCGAGTATCTCCGAGACTTGAAACAGCACATCGCAGGCGACGCACCGTTGCGGGAATTGGTCAATCCCGATCTTCAAGTACTCGCCGGCGGGAAAATGTATCAATTTACAGACATCGGACTGTTCAAGGTCGACCTCGACAAACTATCCTCATTCAGGACGTGGCTGAGTGCGAATCAGGAGCGTATCGACTTCGACCCCACGTTCACTGCGGTGCCCGGTGAAACCGCATTGGGGGACGGCCAGTACCAAGTGGCCGCCGGAATCGTCCGCATCGACCTACAGCAGGAAAAGATGGCGGGAAGCGACACGACACCTGTGGCACCAACACTGGCACCATCCAGCCTGGGACCCAATGACCTCGTGCTCGGGAAATTCGTGCGCTACTGCGGCAAGGTCAACAACCACCAGTCACCGGGAGGTAACTGGACGCCAGACCCGAACTGCAGCTCGGGCTGTAATATCGGCGGTCTTCCTTATTGCAAGAAGTTCTGGCCGGCATCGACAGCCATTCGCCAAGTGACTGTCTCGCCGAAACAAAACACCGTATGGACGAATGCTGGCTGCGCCCCCATCATTGACGACTGGGATGGGAACGACGAGTACGAATGCGTTCAAGAAAACGTGTGCCAATCGACCCCAACATTCATCAATGACTCAGTCGGCAGCGGGTTCAACAAAGAAATTTCCACCTCATTTGGAGACAGGCGCTTCATTCTCAAAACCAGAAAGACCAACCTAGTCCTCTTCCGCTCAATCTCCATGAAGGGGAAGTTGCAGCGAAGAAAGAAGGCTTGGTTTGTACAGTACTGGGGCCCCTCATACGCGGACGAACTCGTAATTGGCATCGACAACATGGATCTCCATACAAGCCACATCTTCCCAACCCCGCAAACCTTCGGCGCGCCAAACCGCCCGAACTTCACCGGTATCTTCAATTTCAAGATCGGGAACTGGACACTCGATGTCGCGGGGATTCAACTAAGCCAGACTTCTCGCAGGCTCATCTTCACCCAACCAGAACTCGCAAGCTTCATCAACAGCCAATTCAACAGCCTCCTTGGAGGCATAGCCAACAACCTCTGGACTCAATTCGAACACAAAATCATCAACGCTATCGACCCAGGCTACGTGGCACGACTCGCCGCCTACACCAAGAAGGTCGACAGCCTAAACGAGCAGAACAAATTCAGAATCACCCTGGGCCAAGCAGAGAAAAACCAAGGCTACAGTCACGAGCATAACTGGGTATTCGACTGGAACGTGATGGTGGGAGCAAAGCCATACTCCTATGACATGCGAGCCGGGAGCTTTTACGGAAAGGCCCGTGTTGGCTGCAATTGGTATGGGCTGCGCATCGTCCGACAATAGCAAGGCGTTCCTCGGCGAGGCACGCAATACTGTTTATATGGGTGCATCACCCATGTAGTAGTTACTGAGAAGGGAACGGCCACGACTTCGCCAGGACTCTGACTAACAAGTTCCAACATCTGCCGGCAAGAAACCTGGCCACCTGCTGGGCTGAAATAGCAGGCGGCCAGCGGCGAGATGTGCCAGGAGGACGGAACACTTGGTACTACCTTTGTGGTTCTTGATCTTCACGCACGCCTGCCGCCTGAAGGGGTACGTCGAGCAGATGCGGCGCCACGTCCACACCTCGTTCCGCGTCCACCATTCCGGAGAAGGATGGAGGCAGAAGACGTCGCGCAGCTGGCCGAGGCCACGGTAGCCGACACCGTCGAGCCGTAGGCGGCGTTGGACTCCAGCACCAGCACCTTGTCCGTCTCCGCATGGTGGTCCGCAACGAGGAAGGTGTGCCCCGCGCCCCACTGACTGCGCCACCCCTGGATGAGTGTCCAGGGGTGGGGCGGCACATCCGCCGACGGTGCCACCAGGGCCATGCCGGACTCGACGGCCGCCGTCACGGGGGAGAAGTAGTCCTGGCTGGAGGCAATCATCATCTGCCGATGGCGACGCGCGTCCCACGAGAAAGCAGCGCCGTGCGCCTCGGAGAAGGCCTTCACCCGCAGGGCCTCGACGAAGGTGCAGCAGTTGTTCAGCCGGGGCGGCGCCAACGGGACACGGACGCCCGGCAGCGCCCACGGGTAGTACACCCGGCTCACGTTGTACCTGTAGTCAGGGGACGCCCCCAGGAGCGCGATGAGACGCTCCTCCAAGACGGCCAGCGGCTCGCTCTCGAACGACAGCCGGACCATGGCCATGCGCGCGCTCCTGGGAGACGAACGTTGCGTAGCGCTGGGTGCGCCAGCGCGTGCACACCCAGGTGTCGAGCGCGCTCAGTTTCGGCACCAGTAGTCGGGCGTAATCGGTGTCGGGCGTGGGGTGGCGGGACTTCTCCTCGAGCACGAGATAGTCGCCCGCCTCGACATAGCCTCCAGGCTGCGTGCTCGTGTCCGGCGGCGCGAAGCCGCGCAGGCTCGCTGGCAGTCTCGCAACGCGGTAGGTGTCCATGGTGTCTCCTCCACGTCGAAGTGGGGCTTCAACGTGTTGGCCATCGACAAAGAGACCGAGTCGGTCCTGCCATGAGGAGCGGGGTTCGTGCGCCCCGCTCTCCACGCGGACGCAGCACGCGTCAGGGCATCCAGTCCGCATCGGGCGCGCCATCGTCGTCGGCGCGCCACGCGCCGCAGTGGACGCAGAACACCCATCTGGCGTAGCCGGCCAGGGCGGCAGGGTGCTCGGGGTACTCTTCGGCCGTCACGAGGTAGTCGCTCGGATTGTGCGCCTCGTCCTCTCGCTCCGAGCACGGGCACGGGCACGTCGTCACGCCTGCCGCAATGGCAGCCACTTCGCCAGCGTGCGCGTCGCCAAGAGTGTTCTCTTCTCGCTTCAAACACCCTTGGCCTGGATTCATCGTCGGTCCCTCCCAATCTTCTCTGTGAGTCTCGGAAGAAGAGGCGCCTCCACGCATGCGCTTCGGCTCGCGCGTGGGCTCCGTCGTCAGCCGCAGGTGTTGCCAATAGCGCTCTGTCCCCCGACGAAGGCAACTCATTGATGCGCAGGCCCTGAGCGAAAATGCGCGCGCCGGATGTCCCCGAAATCGGGCCCGAGGCATTTGTCCTCGCTGGAGGTGAGGCGCGCGGCTCCCAACGCCCTCGCACATCGAGGGCGCCCCTCCCACCGCGCGCCTTGCCTCCACTTGGTCCGGGAGGCCCGTGTGCAGAGCGTCGTCCGAGTCTTCGTCCTTGCCTCCCCCTCGGGCGCGCCACACCCCGGGCCGGAGTTCACCGTCGAGGCCTCCACCCACGACGGACTGATGGAGGCAGTCCACGCCGAGTTGGCGGCACGCGGCCAGCGCGCGCGCGCCGTCTCTCACACCCCCACTGGCCTCCTGGCTTACGTGGAGGAGCGCTCGTGACGGTTGTGCCTACCCAAAACTCGGTCGCTGCAGCATGAGTGCGTCAAGACCCCGTCAAGCAGCGCGTCAAGGCGAACGAGCGAGGCGCGCGCCGTCATCGTTCTTCCTTGGTCGGCAATGCGCGAGGCGGGCTCGTGGCACGAGACTGCGGCTCAGTGAACCAGGTGCTGGCCGGTTCCCGAGTGGAGTAGGACCCGCGCCATTGCCGCGGCGACCAGGTTTCCCCCAGGCTCCATGGCCTCGTGGAGCATCCTGTCCCGGTCCGCCGAAGGCGCGGCATCGGCCGCGGACTCGATCAACAGACGCGAGCGGATGTCTGGCTCCTCCGCCTGTGCCAACCCCACCTCAAGCGCCGTCCGTGCCTCGTCCTTCCGGTCGAGCGCCGTGAGCTGCCGGCCCAGTTGCAGTTGAAGCTCGGGCACTCCCGGTGCCTCGCCGATGGCCTGGCGCGTGAGTCGCAACCGGTCCTCCGCTCCCAGGTTCGGAAGCTCGAGCGTACGCATCACGGTGAAGGCCAGGTACGGAATCCTTCCGGCGGCAATTCCAGCGGCCAGCCAGCGCTCGGCGCGACACCGGTACCAGCCCGGCGCAAGCGCCTCCACCTCGTCGTACCAGGACACGGCCTCGCTCGCGCGATGGAGGAGGAGGAGCGTGACGGCCCCTTCGTAGCGGGGCTCGGGCGAGTAGGCGTCGATACGCCGTGCCTCCTCGAAGAGCGCAAGCGCCTCCTCGTAGCGGCCCTGCCCGCCCAGCTCACGGCCTCGCTCGACCAGGGCCGTGGTGCGCGCGAGGTCGAGTCGATTGCGGCAGAAGATGAATTGCAGCTTCCCCTCAATGAGCGCGGGCAGCTCGTCCAGTTCGAGGGTGACGCTGTCGAGTTCCGCCACCACCCGATTGAGCGGCTCACCGGCCCGGACGATTTCGGCAACCTTCCGGATGCGGCGGGCCCGCGAATCCTGGCCCACCCGCTCCAGCGCCACCGCGAGTTCCATGGCCACGCCTGCAGCATCCACTCCCTGTCCCAGGTAGCGGTGCGCCTCGAAGCTGTTTTCCAGGTAGGCGACGACGCCCTCGTCGTCACCGGCCCTCCGGCACAGGTCAATCGCCTGCCGGAAGAGCGGAAGCGCGGTCTCCACCCGGCCCTCCTGGAAATGACACGCAGCCATCTGCCCGAAGGTCATGGCCTTCATGGACTCGGCGCTTCCTCCCGACAGGCCCTGGATTCGCTCCGCCTCGGGAGTGAGCAGCGATAGCGCACCTTCGAAGTCCAGCCCGCGCATGAGCGTGTTGGCGCGCTCCCGTGTCTCCTGCCAGCGCACGATGGGGTTATCGGCGGGAGTCCCCATCATCCGCTGGAACATTTCGGGCCGGTTCCGAGTCTCCGCGAGGCACTGAGCGATGCCGATGAGCCCCTGGCCATAGCGCTGGAGGTGTGTCGGCTCCTTGCGGACGCTCTCGGGAACCGTCAACCAGGCAGGGTAGTGCTCGAGGAGCAGGGCTTCGTGCTCGGCACAGAGCCGGATGAGCGCGGCGTCATTCTGTGATTGCACAGCATCGAAGAGCAACTCGCGCACAGCCTCGGGCGAGGTGGGTGCCGGCCTGCCCGCGCGACCGAAGAGACGATTGAAGATGCCCATGTAGCGAGGATACGCGAGCGAGACCGTTTCACGACACTCCGATGCACTTCTTTCCTACCCGTGCCGACCCAACCTCGGCCGCTGCGTCCTGAGCGCGTCACGGCCTTGTCGAACCGTGCGTCACTGCGAGTGAGCGAGGCGCGCACGGCAGAGGCGACAAACTCCCTGACACAGGGGGCTATTGGGCTGCCCTGGCGACAAGAACCCCGTGAAGACTGCCCGGGAGACGGGTGAGGCCGCGCTCAGTGAAGACGATGTAGCCTTGATGCGGAGTGTAGCTCGCCTGCTGGATGCGTCCCTCCTCTACCCTGAAGTACCCTACGATGTCCTTGGGTGCCGTGCGCGCCCCACTTTGCGACCACCGCTGGTCCACGATGTAGAGCCACCCACTGCCCATGCGACGGGCCTCCTCCTGTGCGGCCGAGTCCTGTGGCGTGTAGTCGCGGACGACTTCGTGGATGAGTGCGACAAAATCGGGTTCTGGCGTGAATGCAGACAAGTCATCAGGGTTGCCACCAAGGGTACCGGCAATGGCGCGGCGCGGAATCCCTCCAACCACAGCCACTTCTGGAGGCAAGAGGGAGATGACTCGCACGGTCCTCTTCTCGTTTTCGAGCCCCCTTGCACGACTCGTCCACTCGAGAAGTCTCTTCCAGAGTCCCATGAGGGTAGCATATCAGCACAGTGCCCCATGGACTCGGGCAACTGTCCAACCTGAAGTTGCCCCGGTTCCGCGGAGCGGTCCCTGGGTCGCTGTGGTGCACGACGCTCTGGGGTTGACGCTGCTCCTCGGCTGACATGCCCTGCTCCGCCGACGTCCGGGCCCAAGAAGTAGCGCGGCCTCCCCGATCTATTTCCTCTCATTACGAGGTTCCGCGTATTGAGTCGTTCCCCTGCCAACCATGACAATGGCGGTCCTCACCCGCAGTCGTCATTGGAAAGGCTGGCCGATGCCATTCGTGTCGCGGAGTCGAGTCGCTCTTGCCGTCGCGGTGTTTGGATTCCTGGGCGCGGTCCCCTCCACGCGAGCCGCGCCCACCGCCGACCCGGCGGACAACACGAGTTCCTCCACGCTCGCGTCAGCGCTGGATGAGGCTCGCATCCTCGCCTACTGGACTCCGGAACGGATGGCCTCGGCAATTCCCGCGGAGCCCCCCACGACGTCCGGCAAGGCGCCCATCAGCCTCAAGCCCGTCGCGCCGGAGAACGTGAGCCGCACCGTGGACGGCGCCGAGCCGCGAGGCGGCCTCGCGCCGCTGGCCGACATTCATACGATGAGCGGGAAGGTCTTCTATACGGACGGCGGGCAGAACTACGTGTGTTCGGGCAGCACGGTGTACAGCAATGGCAGACGGGTCGTCTTCACCGCGGGACACTGTGTGCATGGTGGCGGCTCCGGTCGCAACTGGTTCAGCAACTGGGCCTTCGTCCCCAACTACCACTCGGGTTCCCCCCACGGCACCTGGACGTCCACCAGCCTTTGGTCGAAGAACGGGTGGACCAACAACGGGGACCGGGCCTACGACGTGGGGGCCGCGGTGATGAACGACCGTAATGGCACGCGCATCGTCGATGCCGTGGGGGGACAAGGCATCAAGTGGGGAGCTCCCTACGGTGCGTACATCTACCAGTTCGGCTACCCCGCGGCCCCGCCCTTCAACGGCTCCCAACTGCTCTTCTGCCAGGGCGGCACGTGGAACGAGGGCGGCTTTCCCTCCATCTCCTGCAACATGACCGGCGGCGCCAGCGGCGGGCCCTGGTTGGAAAGCTATGGTCAGAACTACTGGGCCTATCTGTACTCGGTGAACAGCTGGATGTTCTGGGACTCGGACCCCACCATGGTCAACAAGTGGCAGGGCCCCTACTTCAGCTACGACACGGCGGGCAGCCTGTATGACGCCGTGAAGGACCTGTAACGCGCCCCTGTGCGTACCCAAAGTTTGATCGCTGCGTCATGCATACGTCAAAGGTAGGTAAGCGCAGCGCCTACGGGGTCACCGAGTTCCTGGAGCGGTAGAGAGGGGCGGTGGAGCATTGGGGATAGGGCCTTGGGGCAAAGCAACCTGCCGCTGCACGCGGCCGACTCGACACCGCCTGCGGAGGACTGTCGCAGGCGGTGGACGCCAGCCGGGCGGGCCGCGATTGGCCACAGGAGCCCCAGGACAGGGCCTCGCTCAGCCAGCAGCTTCTTCAACCGGGCATTCTCCGCCTCCAACTGCTTCAGCCTCTTCGTGTCGTTGGCGTCCATGCCCCCGAAGCACTTGCGCCACGCGTAGACCGTGGGCTCGCTCACTCCATGCTTCTTCGCGGTCTCCGGCACGGACGACCGCTCCGCCTCTCGCAGAA
The DNA here is from genome assembly GCF_013336645.1 of Myxococcus sp. CA039A. Taxonomy (NCBI): domain Bacteria; kingdom Pseudomonadati; phylum Myxococcota; class Myxococcia; order Myxococcales; family Myxococcaceae; genus Myxococcus; species Myxococcus sp. CA039A. The sequence goes on from NZ_JABUMQ010000143.1 coordinate 11,863, forward strand.
TGGCGACCATCTGCTCTTCGCTGAACCGACTCTTCTTCACTGCCTGCCTCCGTGATGTCCGGAGACGGCATCCTCTCAAGCTTCAGGTGGTCCGAAAACCGCAGGGCATGTCACTCCCTATCTGCCTGCTGCAGTTCGAACCGTTGCATGTCAGCACTCCTACCTTGGCCAACACGCCACTCCGGCAGACTTCATTCGGGCGGAGGACTGGCGTCTGTGTCGCACGAAGGCCGCCCCGGGGTGGCCTGCCTCTGAATTTGCTCATCGCGGCGGGCATTTGCCGCACAGATATTCCCCGTGCTAAATTTTGGAGCGCAGGGGACCCCGTCAGAAGGAGTTCGAGCATGAACAGTCGATTGAGGAAGATCGCTACGACCTGCGGGTTGGTGGGCGGCCTGGTGCTGGCTCAGGCAGCAGAGGCGTCGTGCCAAAACATCTGCGTTCGGGCTTACAAAGACTGTTTGGCACACACGTCAGACCCCGCCGTATGCGTAGCAGAGCACGCCCTCTGCCTGGATGACTGCAGTAGCGGTGGTGATTCCATCACCGGCCAGCAACAGCTTCTGAAGGAGCAACCTGAACCCCAGCAGTGCGAGCGCTCCCCAGTGCAGCAGCGCGAGCTGAGCGCGCAGGCGAATCCAGCGTAACCGGGCAATGTTCGCGCAGGAGGCGCCTCGGAAGGCGCCGCCTTTGCGCTGTCTTTGGGAGGCATCCGCTTCCGGTTTAGCCGCTGCTCCCGAGGGAAGCGGTGAGCGTCAAGGTAGTTGTCGCGTGAGAGGGTTCAGCCGATGCGCTTCAGCTCCTGCACCACATACGGCGAACCCTGACAGTCTGCACTGGCCCCCGGTGAGGCGCGGCGCTCCCTCCTACCGCCGTGGTAGCGGTGACGGAGCGCCTCGACCCTCATCACCTCCAACCGGCCGGTGGAGCCGCTGGGGATGGGGCCGCCCCAGGCGGAACGTGAGCATGCGTCCCGTGGCGGGGCAATCCACCACGGGACGCAGCTTGCGCGAGGTGGCCCAGGTTCTACATGTGCCCAGGCTGACACCTGGGCACTGAGTTGGAAGGACTCCGCAACGCAGAGTCCGACCTTCTCCTATCGAGCAAACTCCTCTGGAAGCTCCCAAGCAAAAACAACAACACACCCAGCATCGCGACTCACCACCACGCGATACCTGCATCCAGGAAACTCTGCGACATCCCCAGCGGCGAGCTGGGCGACCTGCGTGCCGAATTCAATCTGGCATTGCCCGGCCAACACGTAGCACGTACCGGCCCGCATTGCGCCAGCGAAATCCTCCCCCGGCGAATACCGATTAACGCGCACCCGATATTTCCTCGCGGGCAAGTGCAGGGCACGCACACTCTCTTCCGAGAGTGGTTTGCTGGAGAGTTCGGACCAGCGTCGCACCGTGAGCTGTTTGGGTTCCATCATGCACCTCATTGCGGGAAGGTGATGCCAATCCTGGCGAACGCAGCCCGAGCAAACGCCACGCCATCCTCATCTCAATTCCAGACATACAATGACACGTTCACTGACGCACGCGGGCACTGGACCCGAGATTCCGGGAGCCGCAGCCGGTGAGCGACACGCCCGCCATGCGGCCAACAGTCCGGCGAGCGTCTGCTCTTCGTCGTGCCGGGCAGAGGCCTCCGCGGCGCGCTCCAGGTGAGCGTACACGTTGTCATCCACGTCGCCATTCTACCGCAAGGCAGACACGCTCACCCATTCGACGTGGGAGAAGCCAGACGTGGCCCACCGCAGGGCGTTGACGCTCGCGGCGTCGACCTGGCGATGACAGCGCACCCGCAGGCCCCTCTTCCCGAAACCCTCCGCCGCGGAAAGGAGCCTCCAGAACGACTCGCCAGCCCGGGCGCTCACCAGCGTCACCTCGATGGGCACCTTGTCGCCCGGGCGCACCGTGAGCGTCCAGGCTCCCGGAATGGTGGCATCGAAGCGCTCCAGCTTCGTCGCCAGCGTGGAGGTCGCGCACAGGCGCACGTCCTCCTCGTGCCCGGCGTGCAACTCCAGCCACGACAGGTTCGGCCACAGGGCCAGCCTGTCGAATACATCCCCCAGCGCGGGCGTGCGGTACACTTGGTCCGCGACAGACCCCCACAGCTCCAGCCGACTGACGGAGGGCGGCGGCCCCATCAAACGGGCCCAGTACGGCTCCACCCGTCGCATCCGCGTCACGCCCCGAAGATGCGGATGCGCGAGCCACTGCGCGTGGACCACCGACCAGGCCACCGTCGCCCAGTCGATCTCCCGCACCGTGCTCCAGGCCGGTCCCGGCTCGGGGAGAATCAGAGAGGCCGCCTCCTTCGCCATCCGCACCGCCACGGGAAAGCCCCGCTCGAAGCGGGTCGCCCCACTATCGATGTGGCCCCCCAGCGGCATCTCCCAGCTCCGGAGGTGCGTCGCGAGCAACTCGTCGATGCGCTCCTCGTCAGGAGTGGGAGAGCACTGGAGCACGATGAACTCGCCCAGGGGGTCGCCCGTCTCCATCAACTGGTCCGCCATCACCAGCCGCACGTCGTCGTCCTCGGGGTTGGCATAGACACGGGGCAACCACGTCTCCCGGATGGTGGCGTTTCGCGACTCCTTCTCCGCGCGAACACGCAGGGCCTCCCACAGCGCCGCGAGCAGCTCCCCCGCCTTCGCGTCGAGTTCCCGCGGCACCCAGTCACGCCCCAGGCTGATGACGAAAGACAGCCGCGCGGCCGAGGCCCAAGCCTCCGGCATCATCCGCTCATACAGGGCCTCGAGGGGCTCGACGTCGAAGGGCGGCCCCACGTGCCGGAGCGCCGCGCACAGCCTCAACACCCGCTGAGGCTCCTCCGCCGAGGGGAGTCGCGCGATGGCGAGCAACCCGGGGATGAACCGGGGGTCGGGCAGGCAGTCGAGCAGGGCATCGAGCCGCGCATCCACCTCGCGCGGCTGCCCCTGCGCCCCCAGCCCGCGAGCCAGGTCCCGCGCCGCGCGACGAGCCTCCGCGGACGCCCCCTCCCGCCCCGCATGCGTCGAGTCGAGACGCGCCTCGAACTCCTGGGCGAACAGGACCAGCTCGCTCGCGCGACACTCGCGCCACGCATCCATCACGGCGCCGAAGGCCTCTTCCTCCTCCTGCCGCGCGAAGCACTCCGCCGCGCGCTCCAGGTAGCTGTGCAGGGCCTCGGTCACGTCGCCAGCGTATACCGCCTGAAGATTTCCAGCCTCCGCACAGGCGGCGACATGCCCGCCAACGCGAGCGGGCCCATCCACCTCCACGCCGAGCCTCCGCGTCACGCCGCCCAGATGCGGAGGGGCGAGCCACTCGAGGAACCCCGCGTCGCCCTTCCGCTGATGCCAGTCCAACCCCCGCACCGTCCGCGGGCATCTCCACCTTCGAGGCACGGGCCGCACGGAAGGCTTCTCCCGACACGCCGATGCCCGGGGCCGCGCGCGCCTGAGGGCCTATTCTTTCAATGCCTTCACGGGATAGTTGCCGGTGTAGGAACGAAATCGCTGCTCCAGCTTCCCGGGCACGAGCACGCCCGTGTCGAACAGCTTCAGCAGGAAGCCCTCGTACGTCGTCCACTGGGAGAAGTCCGCGCGCCGGAGCTCCTCATAGAGCACATAGGCCAATACGTGCATTCCATCGTCGTGGTCGCGGAAGAAGGCCGCGCCCGTGAGCGGCTTGCCGTCCCTCGCGCGGAGCAAGCCCTGGCGCTCGCTGACGAAGACGTCGATGGCCTCGGCGCAGTCCTCCTCCGTCAGCCCCTGGGCGGTGGTGTAGCCGAACGCCGGGTCGTGCTCACGCACCAGTCGCTGGAAGTACGGGTCCGCCTCCAGGGCTGTCAACCGCGCGTCAATGGCACCCTCGCGCTTGAACGGCGGGTGGAGCAGCTCATGCACGGCGGTCTTCACCGTGACGCTCAGCGGATAGGTGAGGTCGGTGAGGAAGTTCCAGCCCGTCACCCGGATGCCGTGGGGTTTGACGAACTTCAGCACGTGGGCGTTGAGCGCCTCCACGTGGAGCACCCGGCCGAGGACGTCCTCGTCCCAGCCCACCACGTCATGGGGTGCCAGTTGGACGCCGAATCGCGCGATGGCCTGTTCCACCTGGGGCAGGTACTCCGCGCGCCAGATGCGCGAGAAGCCGATGCGCTGGAGGAAGGCGAGCAGCACACCCAGGTCCTGGCGCACGTCCTCCATCTCGGTGAAGTCGGAGTCCTCGCTGTAACTCGTCGCCTCGAAGTCCCGACGCATCGCCTTCCAGGCGGCATCGTCCGACACCGTCCTTGCCAGGTCTTCCACGGTGGTGGCACCCGTGACGGAGAAGACGAGCGTCAGATGGGGACCCACCATCTTCCCGGCCTGCTTTCCCATCCGCTCGGTGAGGTGCGCGAGAGCGGCCTTCTCCCTGGGCTCCAGGAGGGCGGAGAAGCGCTGAAACTCCACGGGATAGTACTTCGTGTAGAACGCGTCGCCACGGAGCAGGTTCAACAGACAGAGGGCGTCGTAGGCCTCGGAGGGACGCAGCACCCAGTGCGTGCGCCCGGCCTCCACGCGGGTGATGGCCGGCGCGGGAGATGTGGGGACCTCCTGCCGTGAGACGCAGCTGGCGGATGCCAGCCACAGCGTGGCGACGAGGGCCACTGTGGGTACTCCCCAGCGGGCGTCGGAGGTCGGGGAGGAAACGGGGACGGTGGAGGCGAGCGGGTCCGGAGTCATGGCGCTGAAGCTGACCCCGCCCGCGCGAGGATGTCTTGGACGGAACTCATCCCGTTGGACGAAACGAACGGCCCGCGAGCAGGCGCCGGTACTCGGCCGGTGCCAGGTGGAGTCGGCGGCTGAATTCGCGCGTCATGTGACTCTGGTCGTAGTAGCCCGCCTCCAGCGCGATGTCGCTGATGGGGTGCGCCGTCTCTCGCAGTGCCCGGCTGGCGCGCTCCAGTCGGGAGCGGCGCAGGTAGTCGACGGGAGTGCATTGGAAGAACTGGCGGAAGGTGCGGCCCAGTTGCGTGGGGCTCACCCCCGCCTCGCGAGCCAGTTGCGCGAGCGTGGGAGGCGGCCCCCGGACCGCATCAAGCAACTCCCGCACCCGTGCGAGCCACGCGGGAGGAGCCGATGCCTTCGGGGGCGTCGTGGCGCGCACGGCCTCAGCCAGCAGCTCCAACGCCAGCCCTTCGATGGCCAGCGCCGTCATGTCATCCCCGTGGCGGAACTCCTGATAGAGGCGCGCGGTCAGCGTGGACAGTCGCGCCGACGCAAGCTCCATCCGGCTGTCGAGCCGGGAGACGAGGGGGTAGCGCGACCGCCAGACCGCCTCGGAGAAGTCGACGTTGAAGGTGCGGGTGAGCCGACCGGCGATGCGCTGCTCGTGGGCGACCTCGGGTGCCTGGAAGGCCACCGACCTGGGAGGACATTGCCGGGCGCGTCCTTCCAACACGTCGGTGAAGCCGCCTTCCAGCGTGAGCCGGAAGCCCGCGTGCCGGTGCCGGTGAAGAGGGAGGACGACGTCGGGAGGATAGGTGCTCTCCGTCAAGACGAGCCCCGCCACCTCCAAGCGCTGGAGCGGTGTGCCGAGATAGCGACCAAATCCAAGGACGGGTGTGGAGGACACGAAGCCCCTATGTACGGCCCGTGAATCGATTGCAATCTCCAGGCTCCATCCAGGAGCCCAGGTCAAGCGCGCCGCACCCATGGCGAAGGGAAGCCCACTCCGGCCGTGCAGGAGCTGAAGCGCATCGGCTGACCCCTCTCACGCGACAGAGTGTGCCGGGCTCCGCTTTTTCCTACCCGTACTTCTCGCTCATGTGCGCCCACGAACGCGTGGCCAGTTCGCGCAGCACCTTTTGATCCACGTCGGCGAGTTTGTTGATGTAGAGGCAGCTCTTTCCGTTCTTGTACTTCCCCAGCTTTTTCATCAGCGGTTCGGACGCGAGGAAGCCTGGCACGATGTAGAGCACGGTCGCGCCCTTGCGTGGGCTGAAGCCGATCTTCGGCCAATCCGCCTCGCCCATCGTGTTCGTGTATTTGTATGAGCCATAGCCGATGATCGACGACCCCCACATGGCGGGCTTTTCGCCGGTGACCTCGCGCAGCATCTTGTCAATCGCCTTGGCGTCCGCGCGCCGGGCGTCGTCATCGACCGCGGCGATGAATTCGGCGACGGAGGCCTTGTTCTTCTGCGTTTTGACTGGCGCCTTCTTGGCTGCGACTTTCTTGGCCATGAGCGTTCCTCGTGACTCGGGGGCCTCACGCTACGCAATCACGCGCGGCAGCGGAAGCGTCAGACGCGCGGCGCACAGGTCCTGTGCCTCCCCAAATCCGGTCGCCCAATGCCCGCGCCGAGCCGACCTCAGGCGCACCGCCTGAGGTCATGTGGGAACCACGGTCGCTGGTTCAGGGTACTCGGCGCCCGGCAGGCACTGGACTTCGTCAAGCACCTCTCCGTGGCCCAGCCTGCTGAGGTAGTGCCGCGCGCCGCGGTTCCGGACGCTCGTGGCCATTCAACGCCCCGACGTCCCCCGACCAGCGCGAGAGGTCATCAGGTACGTTATTGAAGATTGAACCAGCCGCCCTTGCTGTCGTACCCAACGCCGTTGTGCTCGCTGAACTCGATGATGATCGTCCAGTGACCGTGGCCCCAGTTGTAGAAATAAATCTTGAGCATGGCCTCCTGGCCCGTCGGGCCCCACGGGCCCGTGAGCGTGCCAGCCAGCACCGACACCTGCACATCGCCGTTTGGTAGCTCGTAGGTTGGCAGTTCGCTGACGATGACGTCGGAGAGCGAACTCGTCGCGAGTACCAACGCCTCGACCGCGAGCGCGCCTTCTTCGTCACTCACGACGTGGGGGGCGAGATTCGGGGCTCGCCCCTCGGCCAGCGCCTGGCGGACTTCCGACGCGCTGGCACTGCCCACTGTGTCGAGCAGCACCTCGCCACCCGCCACCGGAATCGACCACACACAACTCGGGAAGCCGGACGGCGGCAAGCCCTGCTCCGCACACACAGCCCCCGCGGCAGAGGTGGCGGCGACGCTCGTGCCCGAAGACATCGCCATGACAACCAGTGTGACAACCAGCGGGTTTACTCTCGTATTCATGAGTCCTCGTGTATCGGGCGGCCGCACCAGCGACGCCCGTGATGGGTCCCTGCAATCGAGGCAGGCCGTCGACTGACCGCGTGTCCTGTTACGTCAGATGGATGCGCAAGCAGTCTCGAGCCGACCTCAGGGAACAACATAGTCCAGAATGCCTATCAAGTGAAACTGAATTGCATCAGCATTTCAACAACGAAAATACAGACACATGAACTCCTCGTCCGTGAAGCGTTGGTTCATCGTGGCCACGAGGTCTCTCTTCGAGCGCGGACGACATCGACGCCCCAGGCAGCTCCACGCCCCTGCGCCAGAAGCCCTGAGTCATTGCACTGGAAGGGGTCCATGCAGCCACGTCGTCGGTACACGGCCGCAGCGTCGAAGGCCGTCTGGTTATTGTTCGTGTTGATGGGAATCTCGAGTTGTCAGGACGGGACATCGTCGGGACTTGAGGCGATGGGGACAGCACGGAATCCTCGGGGGTGGCCAGGGTATCGGCGACCGCTGCGGGTGCGTCGTGCACGGGGTTGACCTGGACGCTCACCATCCCGGTGTCAGTCAGGCGTCCATCCCACACCGAGTACTCGAACGTCGCGGTTCCGGAGAAGTCCGCCTCCGGGATGAAGGTGGCGGTGCCGCCGACCCACGTCACGCTGCCATGGGTCGCCGTGCCAACGGAGGTGAGCGTGAGCGAATCGCCGTCCGCGTCGAAATCGTTGGAGACGAGCGACGCGCCTGGAATCACCAGGACGGTGTCCTCGTAGAGCGTCGCCAGGTCCTCGCGTGCGGACGGGGCCACGTTGGACGGAGGGGGCTTCTCCCCTCCTCCACAGGCGGCGAGGGCCACGGAGACAAAAAGGACGGAGCCCCGGATGCCGGGGAAGAATCCTGGGGTGCAGGCGAATTGCCGCGGCCACCGTACGGAAGTGCGGCTCAGGTACAAACGAACGAGTTGATACGCCACCATGCCCCTCAGAGAAAGAAGCCCCCTTCCCGAGAAACCCAGAGGGGTGCTGCCCCCATAACGGGGCCCGGAGGCGCAAGTCGCAGAGGAAACCAATTCACTCGACCTGACGCCGGCAGCCCGCGGGTCGCCAGACCACGGAGAGCCGAGGAACAGCACTCGAGGCTCGTCCGGACTTCAGCCCCTGTGCCTCCCTGATAACCTCGATCATTGAGAAGACGCGCATGCCCGGGCGACCCGCGCCGCTTGACGCCTGGCCAGCTCTGCGCCCCTCGGCCTTGAACTTTCCGAAAACTCTCGGCGAGGTCCGCGGGGCTTGTTCAGCTTCTCTTCGTTCGCGGACCGCCCGTGCTCCTTCCATCACATCTCGGGTGTCCACGGAACTGGCTCTCCCGCACTTCGTGTGGCTCCCCTCTGGGGAGTAGGCAGACGCGGCAAGCTGCCAGCGGGGCGAATACACCCAGGGAATGGAAACGCTGTACCCACTTCCTGGGTGTCGGGTGGACCGGGTGGCCCACGGTAGCGCGGCGGGTGTCGTCCTCGGGGTGCGCATGGAGGGCACGGGAGCACGATGTCCCTCCTGCCAGACGCCCAGTACCGCAGTGCATGGTAGCTACGTCCGACGCCCGGCGGACCTGCCAGCTGCGGGGCGCGTCGTGCAACTCGAGCTGCGTGTGCGGCGCTTCTGCTGCCGAAACCCGGACTGCGCCCGCCGCACGTTCGCGGAGCGGCCGGTGCGCCTGGTGGCCGCTCAGGCTCGGCGGACGCGTCGGCTGGCCACCGCGCAGTGCGCCGCTGCAATCACAGCCGGAGCAGAGGCTGGGGCCAGGCTGCTCAAGCCCCTGGCCATGCCCACCAGTCCCGATACCCTCCTGCGGCTGATTCGCCGCGCTCCGCTGCCTGCTCCCAGCCCCGCTCGCGTCCTCGGCCTCGACGACTGGGCGCTGCGCAAGGGACGCACCTACGGCTCCATCCTTGTCGACCTGGAAGAGCACTGCGTGCGGGACGTGTTGCCAGACCGCTCGACTCCCACGGTGAGCGCATGGCTGCGCCACCACCCCGGCGTGGAAGTCATCGCCAGAGACCGGTCGACCGAGTACGCACGAGCGGTGGTGCTGGGCGCTCCAGAGGCCCAGCAGGTGGCGGACCGCTGGCACTTGCTGCTGAATGGACGGCAAATGATGGAACGCTGGATGACCAGCGCTCACCCCCGACTTAGAGCGCTACCAGCCGTTTCGAGCGGAGACACTCCTCCCGCGCGTCGTCACACCAGCTTCTCGCGAACTCACGCCGAAGCTCACGCCCGAGCGGAGAGCCGCTCCCGGCATGTCGCTGCATATGAAGCCGTACAGCGCCGTCACCTGGCGGGAGAGCCCCTGCTGAGAATCAGTCACACACTGGGACTTGCGCGAGGGACGGTGCGCAAATACGCCGCCGCCGAAGTCTTCCCTGAGCGCGCGGCGCGCGTGCCTGGACCGAGCATCCTCGACCCTTATCTGGAGTACCTGACGCGGCGACAAGCCGCGGGGTGTGAGAACGCCCGCGAACTCTGGCGGGAGATTCGCGCCCAAGGCTTTCGTGGCACCTCGCGGCAGGTCCACCGTTGGCTCCAGGTGCGACGGACCGTTCGGCCTCGCTCAGGGGCGCGCGGATACCCCGGCGGCAACTGGTGGTCGAAGGGCACGAGCACTGACGCACTCCCCTCGCCGAAGCAATTGGCATGGTTGTGCGTGAAGAGGCCCTCGGAGTTGACCTCCGCGGAGACCGCGACGTTGGCGCGCATTGAGCAGGATGAGGAAGCGTCGCGTGTCGTCGCATTGACCCGGCGGTTCTGCGAACTCGTGCGCTCGCGGGGCGTTTCACAGCGAGCAAGGCCAACGAGGTCCTGCAGGCCCTTCGAAGCGTGGTTGAGCGAGGCTCGTGCGTGCGGAGTACGCGCGGTGGAAACCTTTGCGGAGGGCCTCGAAAAGGATGGCGATGCCGTCCGGGCTGCCCTGACCTCTCCCTGGAGCAACACCCAGGCCGAGGGCCAGATCACGAAGCTCAAGCTCCTCAAGCGTCAGATGTATGGCCGCGCCAACTTCGACCTATTGCGTCGTCGAGTGCTGCTCACCGTCTGAACCTACGGTCCACACGAAGTGCGGGAGAGCCACGGAACTGGGCGACTCCCAGTACGGCCAACGGTGGCTGCGAGGACATCCGCAGCGGCCTCGTCTTCGCCGTCATCCCAAGCGAGCTGAACTGGAACGACGCCATCTGGGACTCGGCGCTCGCGGGCAGTTCCCCCTCCCGGCGTCAGCGACTCCGGCCGGCCCTGGGAATGTCTGCCTTCGCGCGGCGACATGCGCTCCAAGGCAGTTGCTGCGCATCCTGGTGGCTCCCACCGTTGTCCTCCTGGCCCTGGAGGGAGCGGCATGCACTCGAAGTATGGCTTTGCCCTGGTGTGTCTGGTGTTGATGGGGTGCGCGGAACCAGACTCAGCGCCGGATACCGTCAAGGCCCAGGCCTGCGCGCCGGGCGTGGCCCAGCGGGTGAAGGTCGTCATGCCTCCGGGCGACGACCCGCCCTGGGACGAGCCCGCACCCGTGAATCTGGTGGACGCCCAGGGGACCCTCTACTTCGCCGTGAACTTCCGCGATGGCCGCAGCGCGCTGTGGCGCAGCGACGGCTCGGATGCGGGCACCTTCCCGGTGAAGTCCTTCCCGGCGGTGACACCCCGGCGGAACAGGGGCCTCGGCGGACTGGTCCCTGTGGGCAGCCAGGTCTTCTTCCAGGTGTGGAACCCCGACACCGGCAAGGAGCTCTGGGTGAGCGACGGCACGGAGGCCGGCACGCACCTGGTGGCGGACCTGATGCCGGGGACGGCGGACTCCTCCCTGCGCCTTCCCACCGCGCTGGACGGCGCGCTGTCGTTCTTCCGGCTCACCCCGGTGGCGGCGGGGACACAGGTGGAGTTGTGGCGCTCGGATGGGACGGACTCGGGCACGGTGCAGGTCGTGAACTTCGGGGTGCTCGCCGCGCTCCAGGGGCAGAGCCTGAGGGGGGGCGACGCCCTGCTCTTCTTCCTCGTCGGGCCCGGCAGCGGCACCGCGCTGTGGCGGACCGATGGCACGGCCTCCGGGACATCCTTCGTCAAGCGGCTGGACGCCGACGTGGTGCCCCTGGGTGACGTGCGGAGCCCCGACAGCGGAGCCCCGGGATTGTTCACGCTGCTCGACGGCCCCAACACGGAGGTGTGGAAGACGGATGGCAGCCCGACCGGCACGGTGCGCCTGGACACGTTCGGCCGGAGTATGCGGTTGCTCGGAGCGCTGGGTTCGTCGGTGTATCTGACGTCGGCGGATACAACCACGCGGCGCATGGGACTGTATCGCCTGTCCCTCGCTGGCGGAGGCAAGAGCACCGTCAAGGTGCTGCCCAATCCCTACGCGGACATGGAAGGGACGACGCCCTACCTGCAGAACACGGCCAGCTCCGGCGGGCGGCTCTACTTGTCCGTGGCCATCGGCAGCCCCTTCCCCGGCCCCGCCGCGCTGCGCGTGGGCCTCTGGGTGACGGATGGCACCGCCGAGGGGACCGTGCAGCTCCCCGTGGAGCTGAGCATCTCGGAGTACTACTGGTCCCCTCTCTACGCCACGGGCATGGGCGCGGTGCTCTTCGGCGGGGACACGTCGCCCCTCTCCTACAACGAGCCCTGGGTGACGCGGGGCACGGCCATGTCCACGGGACAGGCCGCGGACATCGGCGGGGGAGGCGCGTCTCCCCAGGGCTTCGCCCGCGTCGGGGAGCGGGTCTACTTCAGCGCGAAGGACGACACGTTCGAGCCCCAGTTGTGGTCCCTGCCCGCCGACCTCGCGTGTCCTCCGGGCCCCGCTCCGGAGTAGGCGCTCGCCCCGCGCGTCAGTGGCGCGGGAGTTCCAGGGGCGCTCATCAGACGGGAGCCAGGTGGCTGGGAGATGACCTTGGCTTCGCGAAGAAGGGGGAGCGCTCGGTGGGAGTGTCCCGGCGGTGTTCGCGGAGCTCGAGAGCGGCGGATGGCCGCGGGGGGCCCGCGCGAAGTAAGGTGGCTGGTACACCTCTTTCCTTGCCCGCCGCTTCACGTCCATTTGGGAATCCTCAGATTCGCAGGATTGCTTCTCGTCATGGCGGCCTGTGCGCCCCGTCCCGTGCCTGTCATTCCCGCCCCTTTCTTGAGTCCCGTCGTGGTGACGGTTCCCAGGCCGCTGCTCACGGTGTTCCGCCATGAACCGGATGGGACAAGCGCTGAGTTCGGGCGGTTACCACCAGGGCCCGAAGGCTTCACCCCACCTGACACAGGCACCTGGTACGCAGAACCCTTGCTCCCCGTGCGTACCGACGCGGACGCTCGCGAAATCGCCGCCGTGTTGCGTGAGTACCGAGTGCCCGAATTGGGCTTTGGCTCGGTCGGCGTTCCAGCCCCCGGGCTGCTCGCGGCCCTTCTCCAAGGGTCCGGCGTCGTCGCGCTTCAGTTGTCTGGCACGGACTTCGGCAATGCGCACCTCGCCTCGTTGGAAAGCGAGACTCGACTCGAGGCCCTGCACCTCAATGCCACCCAGGTCACCAACACGGGGCTGGCTCCTCTCAAACGAATGCGACAACTGGCGGTGCTGCGGCTGGACGAAACGTCCGTCTCGGACACAGGCCTTGCGTCGCTCTGGGAGCACACCACCCTGCGTCGAGTCTCCCTCGCCGGAACGGCCGTAACCTCCCAAGGACTTGGATTCCTCGCGAGGCAACCGGGGCTGGAGGAACTCGACCTGTCTGATACCGCAGTGGACGACGCCGTCCTCGCATTGTTGCCGGGCGCTTCGTTGCATACGCTCAACCTCAGCGGCACGAAAGTCTCGGATGCCGGTCTCCGCTGCATTGACGCCATGCCCTCCCTCAGGCGGCTGGGCCTCGCGCGTACTGCTGCCTCGAACGCCAGCCTCGTGCATGTCGGGGGACGACGTGAACTGGAAGCCCTCCACCTGGGCAGCACGCGGGTGACGGACGCTGGGTTGCTCCACCTCGCGAAGCTGCCCGCGCTTCGTGCGCTGGTCCTCAGCAAGGCGCGAATCCGAGGCCCAGGCCTTCGCCACCTCGCGGGCAGCTCTCGACTGGAAGCGCTTCACCTCGACGACACTCTCGTGGACGATTCAGCGCTGCGCCATCTTCGGGGACTCAATGAGTTGAGAGAGGTTGACCTCTCGCACACGCTCGTGACGGGCACGGGACTTCAAGAGTTGAGTGCCTTGGTGACGCTCGAATCCCTCGGGCTCTCTGGACTCGCGCTGACTGACGGGTCCCTCACGGCACTCGCGCCCCTCAGCCAACTGACGCGGCTCGCGCTCAGCCACACGCCGATTGGATTGGAAGCGCTGAACAACCTGGGGGCCCGCCCACGCCTGAGACACCTGGACTTGAGCAAGACCCGGTTCACTGACGAATGGGTGCCCGCCATACGCCAGGCCTTTCCCGGCCTCCATTCACTGAAAGCCGAACGCACCCTCCTGACGGACGTAGGGCTGGGCCAGTTCGCTCACTTGACAGAGCTGGAGGCAATCCATGTCGCGGGGACGCTCATCCGGGGTACCGGCCTCGCGAGCCTGCACACCCTTGCGCGACTCACGACGCTCGACCTCGGCGCGACCAGGCTGGACGCAGAGGGCCAGAAAGCGCTTCAGGAATTCACAAAACTCGTCTGGCTGAGCCTCGCCGGCGGCCAAACCGGGGACGAGATACTCGGCCACCTTCCCAGTTCGCTCCGAACCCTCTATCTGACGCGCACGAAAGTCACTGACGCGGGCCTCCCGGCGCTGCTCAGACTGTCACGCCTGAGGGAACTCGACCTGCGCGGGACCGCGGTTTCCGCAGAGGCCCAGAGCGCCCTGATACGGGAACGCGGCATCCACCTCATCACCGGGCCGTGAGCCGATCGTGGGCCGCCTCCACCCTGTATCAGGGACGAAGTCTCCTCGGACGAGCCTTCCTGGGTTCTTTGTACTCAGCGTACGGATTTCGCTGGCGCGCGGGCCCCCCGTGGCTAATCTCCGCCACGGCCAGCACCGGGTTCGTACGACTGCGCCACAGCGACGAGTCGCGAGCGACGGCGGGTTCTGCCGGCTCTACGACGACGTGGGCTTCTCGGGGACCTACAAGGGCGGAGGGCCCTATGCCCCGCTCTCCTACTCCTCGGGCATCGAAGATGAGTTCAAGGTGACGGTCTGCTCGAAGTAGCGAGCACACCGACGACACCCGGCGATGCGGTCCGGCGCCTCGAACCGGACCGCCATTGCCCGGGTGCTTCGACGACGACAACCCCGTGCATCCTCACACGAGGCTGCAGTTGCGTTCCCCCATCGAGCCCCGGCGCGCGGTATCACCCCACTGAGCGTGTCCGTTTTGACGGCTCTCCCGCACTTCGTGTGGTTCCCGTCTGGGGCAAGGACAGATGCGGCAAACGGCCAGCAGGGCGAATACACCCTGGGAATGGAACCGCTGTACTCCCTTCCTGGCTGCCGCATGGAG
>NZ_JABUMQ010000144.1:0-26302 GCF_013336645.1 Myxococcus sp. CA039A
GAGCTGGGGTGTCGCGGAGGTGTTGGCCGCCTGCCCGAGGAGGGCTCCGGCAGAGGCTGAATGCGCCCTTTTCGCCGGGTCTTCTTACCTTCCGGAATGCGGCGGGTGGGAGCGCCCACCGTTAAACTGAAACGAGAATTGTTCGGGTAGCTCGTGCGTTGTTCCGCGCGGGGTTGGGGTAGGTTGGTTTTTCGAGGCCTGGATGTGATGACAGGGGCCTCCTATCAGGCTAGAGGCAGTCCGGCACCCCAGATTTTGGGGTGAAAGGCGGCCTCGAATGCCGCAAGACGAAAGAAGACGCATATGGCGACTGGTTCCGTGAAGTGGTTCAACGACGCGAAGGGCTTTGGCTTCATCGCGCAGGATAATGGCGGCCCTGACGTGTTCTGCCACCACACCGCCATCCAGGCGGACGGCTTCCGGACCCTGGCCGAGGGTCAGAAGGTGGAGTTCGAAGTGCAGAAGGGGCCCAAGGGACTTCAGGCCTCGAACGTCCGCCCGATCGGCTGAGCGCGTCCGCTCCAGCACTCATGCCCGGTCTCCTTTTGAGTGAGGTCGGGCTTTTGCTTTCAGGAGGGAGGCGACATGCAAGGAAGGTCGACGAAGCGTCAGAAAGAGCAGGCGCGCAAGCAGCATCAGCAGGAAAAGGATGCCAAGCGCGAGCAGCGCAAGAAGGACAAGGGGGACAAGACGCCCCGCCAGCCTGGTGAAGTGGACCCGGACATCGCGGACATCATTCCCGGTCCGCAGCCGGTTGTGGAGTACTAGGTCCCCACCGCAGTCGGGCCCACCACGAAGCACCGTGGTGGGCCTTGTCGTATCCAGGGGGGGCGGCCGAAAGCTCACCGGTGGATAGTCGCGAACGTCGCCCGTCGACAGGCGCCTCGGGTCCGGGCTACGCGTCGTCCCCCATGCCACTTTCCGGGCATGTGGCGACGCAAAAGTCGCGACAGGGAGGATGCCGCGTATGGCGACGGGTACCGTGAAGTGGTTCAACGACGCGAAGGGCTTCGGCTTTCTCGCGCAGGACGACGGTGGCGCGGACGTGTTCTGCCACCACACCTCCATTCAGACGGATGGCCACCGCACCTTGAGGGACGGGCAGAAGGTGGAGTTCGACGTGCAGAAGGGGCCCAAGGGACTCCAGGCCTCGAACGTCCGTCCCATCGACTGATGCGGGTCTGTTCGCCCCACGGCGCTGCAATCGCGCGGGGAGCCGGAGCGTAGCAAGGCGGTCATCCCTACCGCCCCACCGCGCTCCCCATGCTGCGAATCTCCGCTGTCTCGAAGTCGTATCCCAATGGGGTTCGAGCCCTCCAGGGCATCGACCTGACCATCGAACGAGGACTCTTCGGCCTGCTCGGGCCGAACGGCGCCGGCAAGTCCACGCTGATGCGCATCCTCGCCACGCTGCAGGAGCCTGACTCGGGGCAGGTGGTGTTCGACGGGCTGGACGTGCTCGCCCAGCCGCAGGCCCACCGGCGCCACCTGGGCTATCTGCCCCAGGACTTCGGCGTGTACCCGGGCGTGTCCGCCGAGGAGCTGCTCAACCACCTGGGCCTCCTCAAGGGCCTCACGCGCGCCAGGGAGCGCCGGGAGCAGGTGCAGGCGCTGCTGCACCTGACGAACCTCCATGCGCACCGCAAGAAGGCCGTGAGCGGCTTCTCCGGCGGCATGCGCCAGCGCTTCGGCATCGCCCAGGCGCTGTTGGGCAGCCCCCGGCTGCTCATCGTGGACGAGCCCACCGCGGGGTTGGACCCGGAGGAGCGCCAGCGCTTCCACAACCTGCTGGGGGAAGTGGGGGAGCACGTCGTCGTGCTGCTCTCCACGCACATCGTCGAGGACGTGCGCCAGCTGTGTCCGCGCATGGCCATCCTCAGCGAGGGGCGGGTGCTGTGCGAGGGCGCGCCCGAAGCGCTGGTGGCGTCCCTGGAGGGGCGGGTGTGGCGCAAGACGGTGGAGAAGGGGGCGGTGGCGCGGTATCGCGAGTCGTTCCCGGTCCTCTCCACGCAGCTCCAGGCGGGCCGCACGCGCGTGCATGTCCTCGCGGATGCGCGCCCGGAAGAGGGTTTCGAGCCGGTGGCTCCGGACCTGGAGGACGTCTACTTCTCGACGCTGTCCCACCGGCGCGCGGCGTAGGGACCCACCATGCTCCGGGGCATCCTCCACTTCGAATGGCGCTACCAGACGCGCCAGGCCGTCTTCTTCGCCGCGTCCGCGTTCTTCCTCGGGCTGGGCGTCCTGTTCGTCGCCACGGGCTACGGCGGTGACGGCATCCACGTCAACTCGCCCTACAGCGTCGCGAAGTCACTGGGGTTGTTGTCGCTCACGTCGCTCTTCGTGCTGGGCATCTTCTGCGCGAACACCGTGCAGCGCGACGCCGAGCACCGGATGACGGAGCTGCTCTACACCACGTCCGTCACCCAGCGGGACTACCTGCTGGGCCGCTTCCTGGGGGCGCTGCTGGCGACGCTCGCCGTGTTCGGCGTGGCGACGCTTTCGTTGATGGTGTCGCCGTTCGTGGTGGCGGTGGCGCCCGAGCAGTTGGGGCCCCTGAGTGTCGTGAGCTACCTGTGGGCGCTCGTGGTGCTCGTGGTGCCCAATGTCGTGTTCGCCGCGTCGCTGCTGTTCGCCGTCTCCGCGCTGTCGCGCAGCACGCTGGCCAGCTACGTCGGCGGCGTCCTCGTGTATGCGCTCTACATCGTCGGCGCCATGTGGGCGGACTCGCCGCTGATGGCGGGGGTGTCGCCGCAGACGCCGGAGGCCATGGCTCGCGCCGCGCTGTTGGACCCGTTTGGCCTGTCCGCCTTCTTCGAGCAGACGCGCTACTGGACGGAAGCCGAGCGCAACACGCGGCTGCTCTCGCTGGAGGGAAACCTTCTCTGGAACCGGCTCCTGTGGCTCGGCGTCGCGGCGTGCGTGCTGGGCGGGGTCCACTGGCGCTTCTCCTTCCGGAGCGCGGCGGTGAAGCCCCGGCGCGACGAGCGCTCCAGCGAGTCCGCGTCCACGGCGCCCTCCACGTACCGGCCTGTCGAGGTCGAGTCGTCCCAGGGGAGCCTGACGTGGGACGTGCTGGTCTCCGCGACGCGGCTGGAGCTGCGGCACCTGCTGCGCAGCTGGCCGTTCCTGGCGCTGCTGGCCCTGTGGCTGTTCATGGTCGGCATGGAAATCGTGACGGGGGCGGGGCGCGGGGAGTACGGCACGCGTCGCATCCCCACCACGGGACGGGTGCTGGAGAGCATCTGGACGCCGCTGTCCCAGCTCGGCACGTTGGTGCTCATCTACTTTGGCGCGGAGCTGGCGTGGCGGGAGCGCATGGCGCGCTTCGACGCGCTCCTCGACGCGACGCCCGTCTCCAGCGTCGTCTTCGTCGTGTCCAAGCTCGCGGCGCTCGTGGCGTTGGTGGGGGTGCTGACCGGGACGCCCATGGTGCTGGGGGTGCTCTTCCAGCTCGCGCGCGGCCACCAGCTCCTGGAGCCGGGCCTCTACCTGTCGCTGTTCTACTTCGCCGGGCTGCCGCTGGTGTTGTTCGCGGTGGCGGTGCTGTTCATCCAGACGGTGAGCCCGCATCGCTACGTGGGCATGGTGCTGAGCCTGGTGCTGGCCATCGTCGTGGGCCAGGGCGCGGGCTGGGGACTGGAGCATCCGCTGACGCGCTTTGGCGCGGCGCCCGAGGTGACTCACACCGACCTGAATGGCCATGGCCCGATGGCCGCGTCGTTCACCGCCTTCATGGTGTACTGGAGCGCCTTCGCGGGACTGCTGGCCCTGGTCACCTGGGGGCTGTGGCGGCGCGGGTTGGCCCCTCGACTGGGGGCCCGGTTCCAGGCGCTTGCCGCTCGGTGGGGACGCGGGGGCCTGGCCGGCGCGGTGGGCTGTGGCGTGGTGCTCGTGGGCACGGGAGGACTCATCCTCCACGACACCTATGGACTGAATGCCTACGAGTCCCGCGACACGTTCCTTGCGTGGCAGGCCGACTATGAGCGGACGTACAAAATCCACGAGGCGCTTCCGCTTCCCAGCATCGTCGCCGTGAAGTCCGCGGTGGACCTGTTCCCGGCCGAGGGCCGCTATCGCGTCACCGGGACGTACCGGCTGGAGAACAGGACGTTGTCGCCCATCGACACGGTGTGGGTCGCCGTGCCTCGGACCGCCCGGCCCGTCTCGCTGGCGCTGCGAGGCGCGGAGCAGGTGGCCCACGACGAGCGCTTCGGCATGTACCGCTTCAAGCTGACCTCCCCGCTGCTTCCGGGAGATGTGTCGGAGCTGTCCTTCGACGTCACGCGGGAGGAGCGGGGCGTGAGGGCGGGGGACTTCGAGCTGTCGCTGGTGGAGAACGGCTCCTTCATCCGGCAGACGGAGGCGTTCCCCACGCTCGGCTACCGACGGACGTACGAGATGGGCAACCCGGCCCGGCGGAGGGAGCTCGGCCTGCCGGAGATTCCGAGGATGCCTCCACTGGATGAGAGTGGCGCCGCGCCCGCGCCGTCGCCCCAGGTCTGGCACACCCTCGACGTGACGGTGTCCACGGCGGAAGACCAGACGGCGATTGCGCCAGGGACGTTGCGCAAGGAGTGGAGCGAGGGTGGGCGGCGCTACTTCCACTACGTGGTGGACCGGCCGATGACGCCGATGTTCGCCATCGTCTCGGCCCGCTATGCCGTGGAGAAGACGCGGCACCAGGGCGTCGACGTGGAGGTGTATTACCACCCCGCGCATCCCTACAACGTGAAGGCCATCCTGACGGCGATGACGCGCTCGCTCGACGACTTTGGCGCGCGTTTCCATCGCTATCCGGACACGCAGTTGCGCGTGGTGGAGATTCCCTCGTACTGGGACTTCGGCGCGTTCGCGATGAGTCAGGTCATCTACTTCGTGGAGGACCGGGGCTTCCTCACCGACATGGGGCGGGAGGACGCGGTGGACCTGGTGACACGGCGCACGGCGCACGAGGTGGCCCACCAGTGGTGGGGCCACATGCTGGACCCGGCCTCCGTGGAAGGCGCGACGATGCTGGTGGAATCGCTGACCAAGTACTCCGAGCAGCGGGTGCTGGCGGGGCTGCACGGAGAGCGCTCGCTGCTCCCCGTGCTGGCCTTCGACCGGGACCGCTATCTCTCGGGTCGCGCGGAGGAGGCGGAGCAGGAGCCGCCGCTCTACAAGGGGACGGGCCAGTCGTACCTCTACTATGGCAAGGGCGCGCTGGTGATGAACGCGCTGCGGGATTTGCTGGGCGAGGCGAAGCTGGACGCGGCGCTGCGCCACCTGCTGCACGCGCAGGCCCGTGAGAACTCGCTGACGACGCTGGACCTGCTGGACGCGCTGCACGCGGAGGCGTCCGCCGAACAGCAGGTCCTCATCGACCAGTGGCTGAAAGAGGTCGTGCTGTACGACTTGAAGGTGGAGTCCGCCACGGTGGAGGCGCAGGCGGATGGACGCTTCCGGGTGACGGCCCGGGTGTCCACGTCCAAGCACGCGCGCCGGGGCAGCGAGGCGGTCCCCCTGCCGCTGGACGAAGCCCTGGACGTCGCCGTCTACAGCGAGTCCCCGCGAGACGGCTCCGGAGAGGACGTCCCGCTGCAGGTGGAGCGCCTCCGCTTCCAGGGCGCTTCGACGGAGGTGTCCTTCGTGGTGGACCAGCGCCCGACGCACGTCGGGGTGGACCCCTTCTTCTTGCGCATCGAGCGCGAGCGCGGCGACAACTTCCGGAAGCTGGAGGCGCGAGCGGAGGCGTCGGCGTCGCGTTAGTCGAGCACGGTCCGCTCGCCCGGGGTGAGCCACTTCACCCGGGCGTCCAGGCCCGCCTCGGAGAACGCCTGGCGTGCCTGCTCGGGCTTCTGCCGGAAGTGGCTCCAACCGGAGTAGTGCACGGGGATGATGCGCGGGGCGTTCAGGGCGTTCGCCGCGATGACGGCCTCCTTCGCGTCGAAGGTGTAGCGAAGCGGGCCGGTGAGGGAGAAGCCCACGCTGCCCAGGTGCAGGAAGGCGGTGTGGACGCGGAACCGCCGGGCCACCTCCGCGACGCCGTCGAACCACACGGTGTCCCCAGAGATGTAGACGGGGCCGGGCAGCGCGTCCGCCTCCAGCACGAAGCCCACCACGTGGCCGACGATGGGCAGCGAGCCCGGAGGCCCGTGGCGCGCGGGTGTCGCCGTGACACGCAGGTCTCCCACGCGCGTGGACTCGAAGGGCTTGAGGCCCGTGAGGTTCGCGTGCTGGAGTCGCCGCGCCGCCGCGTGCGTTGTCACCACCTGGGCCGCGCGCGGAAGCAGCGCCCGGCCCGCGTCATCCAGGTTGTCCGCGTGCTGGTCATGGCTGATGAGCACCGCGTCCAACTTCCCCAGCTTCTCCACGGGCAGCGCGGAGGTGTCCAGGCGCCGCGAACTCGTTCCCCAGCCGAAGCTGTACTTGCGCCCCGGCGCGTCGAAGACCGGGTCCGTGAGGATGCGGAGCGGACCGATTTCGAGGAGCAGCGTCGCGGTGCTGATGTGGGTCGCGGCGAAGGGCATGGCCCATGATGCCCGAAACCCGCGTGCGGCGACGACCGGAGCGGCGAGGATGCCGCTCCGGCCGACGTGACGTCACCTGGAACTCAGGCGACCTTCTTCTCGCGCAGCTCGCGCCGCAGAATCTTGCCGACGTTCGTCTTCGGCAGCTCCGTGCGGAACTCGATGTGCTTGGGACGCTTGTAGCCGGTGAGCTGCTCACGGCAGAAGTCCATCAACTGGGCCTCCGTGAGCGACGGGTCCTTCTTCACGACGAAGAGCTTCACGACCTCGCCCGAGTGCTCGTCGGGGATGCCCACGGCCGCCACTTCCAGCACGCCGGGGTGCATCGCCACCACGCCCTCGACTTCGTTCGGGTACACGTTGAAGCCGGACACCAGAATCATGTCCTTCTTGCGGTCCACGATGCGGGTGTGGCCGCGCTCGTCCATGATGCCGATGTCGCCGGAGCGGAAGAAGCCGTCGGCGAACATCACCTTCTCCGTCTCGTCCGGACGGTTCCAGTAGCCGGCCATGACCTGCGGCCCGCGGATACAGATTTCGCCCGACTCTCCCATCGGAACGTCGTTGCCGTCCTCGTCGCGGATGGCGATCTCCGTGCCGGGAACCGGCAGGCCGATGGTGCCCGAGTACTCCGTGGCGATGGGCGTGTTGCTGGTGGCCACCGGAGACGTCTCCGACAGGCCGTAGCCCTCGATGAGCGGCACGCGCGTGGCGGCGAACCACTTGTCCGCCACCGCCTTCTGCACCGCCATGCCTCCGCCGTTGGAGACCATCAGGTGGGAGAAGTCGAGCTTGCTGAAGTCCGGGTGGTTGACCAACGCGTTGTAGAGCGTGTTCACCGCCGGGAGGATGTGGAACGGCTGCTCCGACAGCGTCTTGATGAACGCCGGGATGTCGCGCGGGTTGGGGATGAGCACGTTCATCGCGCCCATGCGCATGCCCATCAGGCCGCACACGGTGAGCGCGAAGATGTGGTACATCGGCAGCGCGCAGATGATGTTCGCCTGCTCGATGTTCCGGCCCTTCATCGCGGGCTGGAGCCACGCCTCCACCTGCAACAGGTTGGCGATGACGTTGCGGTGCAGCAGCATCGCGCCCTTCGACACACCCGTCGTGCCACCCGTGTACTGCAGGAACGCGATGTCATCGCGCGTGGTGGTGGCGGGGGTGAGCGTGCGCGTGCCTCCCTCGGCCAGCACCTGCTTGAAGCTGGTGGCGCGCGGAAGCTGGAACGCGGGCACCATCTTCTTGACCTTGCGGACCACGAAGTTGACCAGCGTGCCCTTGAAGCCGCCCAACAGGTCGCCCATCGTCGCGACGACGACGTGCCGCACTGGCGTCTTGTCCAGCACCTGCTGCAGCGTGACGGCGAAGTTCTCCAGGATGAAGATGGCCTGGGCGCCGCTGTCCTTCAGCTGGTACTCCAACTCGCGCGGCGTGTAGAGCGGGTTGATGTTCACCACGATGTAGCCGGCGCGCAGAATCGCGGCGATGCACACGGGATACTGCAACACGTTGGGCATCATGATGGCGACGGTGGCGCCCTTCTCCAGGCCCCGGGATTGGAGCCACGCGCCCACGCGCCGCGACAACGCGTCCAGCTCCCGGTACGTGATGAACTTGCCCATGCACTTGAAGGCGGGCCGGTCCGCGTACTTGGTGAACGATTCTTCCAGCAGGTGCGTCAGCGTCGGGTACTGCCGGTCATCGATTTCCGCCGGAACTCCAGGCGGGTAGTGCTTCAACCAGGGCTTCTCCATCGGGCTCGCCTCCAAGGCGCGTGTCGTTGATGGGTTCGGGGACGCGGATGCTATCCCGATTGCGCGCACGACCGGCCCCCGGGTCGGCGGTTGTTGGGTGTCTGCCTTTGATGCGCTGCGGCATGACCGCGCGAGACGGGCGTCGGTCAGGTCCCGAAGGCGCGCGTGACTTCGGCCTGGACGATGCGGTCCACCCGGTAGTGCCTGCGCTCGCCGCTCCTCACGTCGAGTGCGTCCAGGCGAGTCTCGTGCCGGTCCATCACCACCGAGACGATTCGCACCTCTCGCGTGGTTTCCAGGAAGTTGCCGTCCACGTAGGTGATGCGCAGGGGCTGTTGCTCGAACCAGGCGCGCTCAATCGCCGCTCGGACGGACGCCTTGCTCGGCAGCGACGGCACTCCGAGGAAGGACAGCTCCTTGAGCCTGTCGAGCAGCTCGCGCTGCGCCGACGTGGAGAGGGCCGCCCGCACCTTGTCCAGCGCCGACTCCAGCGTCCCCGTGAAGGGCAACAGCCGCATGTCGATGGCGAAGCGCCCCAGCGCCACCAGCAGCGCCGCCTCCCGCGCCGTGAAGTTCACCGGCGGTAGGCTGTAGCTGCGGTCCAACGCGTAGCCGCCACCCCGCCCACGCTCCGCGGCCACCGGCATTGACGCGGCGCGCAAGGTGTCGAGGTCGCGGTAGATGGTGCGCACCGTGACGCCGAAGCGCTCCGCCAGCGTCTCCGCCGTCACGCCGGTGCGGCGGCCTCTGAGGTACTCAGCGAGGGCGAAGAGTCGCTCGGTGCGTTGCATGCGGGGTGATACCTGACATACCGCTGACAACCGTGGGCGGCAAGCTGTGGGGCATGATGAGCGGCATGGTGGAGGACGAGTGGCTGTGGGGTTGGGACGCGACACCGGGCATCGTCTCGGTGTGGGCGGAGCCCGACGGCCGCGCGTCCATATGGCGGCGGATTCCGGGGACGGGGGAGCTGGTGCGCGAGGACGTGCGCTTCCGGCCCTGGCTGGTGCTCTCCACGCTGGAGGACCTGGACCACCTGGGCGCGCGGCTCAAGCCGGAGCGCGAGGGTTACGTTCCGGGCCGGGTGACGTTCCAGGAGTTGTCGGGGCCGGGGGCGCTGCGCTTCCTCATCCGCGCGGAGGATGGGCGCGCGCTGGCGTCGGACGTGCTGCAAGGCGTGTCGCGGCGGCTGGGGCGCCCGTATTCGAATCTGCGCGACTTGAGCCCGGGCACGGTGCTGTCGCTGCCTCCGGAGGAGCAGTACCTCACGGCCTCCGGGCGCACGTACTTCCGGGGGCTGGGCTTCGACGAGCTGCATCGGCTCCAGTTCGACCTGGAGACCACGGGGTTGGACCCGGGCCGGGACCGCATCTTCCTCATCGCGCTGCGCGGGCCTCAAGGCGAGCCGGAGGTGCTGGAGGCGCACGGTGAAGGTGACGCGGCGGAGGCGGACCTGCTGCGCCGCTTCGTCGAGCGGGTGCGCGTGCTGGACCCGGACGTCATCGAGAACCACAACCTGCACGGCTTCGACCTGCCGTTCGTCGCGCGGCGCGCGAAGCTGCTCAACGTCTCCCTGCCCCTGGGCCGCGCGGGAGGCCCCGGGTTGCGGCACCGGCCGTCCGCGCGAGGCTCGGCGCTGGGACGCGGCGCGGAGCGCAGCGCGGACCCGATGCGGCGCGCGCGCTTCACGGTGCCCGGACGCGAGTTCATCGACACGATGGACGCGGTGCTGCGGCACGACTTCGCCGTGCGAGACCTGCCGGGCCACGGGCTCAAGGCCGTCGCGCGGCACTTCGGCATCGCGGGGCCGGCGCGCGAGTACATCCCGGGCGCGCGCGTGCACGAGGTCTTCCAGACGGACCCGGAGCGCGTGCGGCGCTATGCGCGCGACGACGTGGGGGAAGCGGAGGGACTGGCGCGACTGTTGGGCGGGGCGGCCTTCGCGCTCGCTCGCATGGCGCCCCGCCGCTACGAGCGACTGGCGGACGCGGGCGCGGCCACGGGAGTGCTGGACCCGTTGCTGGTGCGGGCGTACCTGCGGGCGGGGGCGGCGCTTCCCGCGCACGAGGAGGGAGATGGCACGTCGCACAGCGGCGCGGCGCTCCACCTGTTCGCCACCGGAGTGGCCCGGCGCGTGGTGAAGGCCGACGTGGCCAGCCTCTATCCGTCGCTGATGCGCGAGTACCGCATCGGCCCGAAGCGGGACCGGCTGGGGGCGTTGCTGTCGATGGTGGACCGGCTGACGGACCAGCGACTGGCGGCGAAGAAGCGGGCGCGCGCGGCGGCGCCGGGCTCATCCGAGCGACACGAGAACGAAGCGCTCTCCGCGGCGATGAAGCTGGTCGTCAACTCGGCCTATGGCTACCTGGGGGCCTCCGGGTTGACGCGCTTCTCGGACGTGCACGCGGCCAACGAGGTGACGCGGCGTGGGCGCGCGGTTCTGGCGCTCCTGTGTCGCGAGCTGGCCCGCAGGGGTGTCACGCTGCTGGAGGCGGACACGGACGGCGTGTACTTCGCGGTGCCGGAGGACTGGCGCGAGGAGGACGAGCGCCGGGTGGTGGCGGAGGTCGCCGCGCTGTTGCCCCAGCGCGTCCAGCTCGAGTTCGACGGCCGCTATGCGGCCATGCTCTCGCATGAACCGAAGAACTACGCGCTCCAGGCCTACGACGGGACGCTGCTGCTCAAAGGTGTGGCCTTCCGCTCCAGCCGCGCCGAGCCCTTCGGTGAGGCCTTCCTGCGTCGCGCGGTGCGCTGCCTGCTGGCCGGAGACCTCGCGGCGGTTCGGGACGTGTATGTCTCCACGGTGATGGCGCTGCGCAGGCGACAGGTGCCCACGACAGAGGTCGCCGCGCACGTCCGGCTGACGAAGGACTCCGCGCAGTACGGCACGTTGCGCGAGCGACGGCGCGAGTTGCCCTACGAGGCCATGCTCGCGGCCGGAAGGAAGAGCTGGGGCTCCGGCGAGCACATCCGCGTCTACCGAGCCGTGGGGGGACGTGCGGGGCTGTTGCCGGAGCCGGAGCCCGACGACATCGGGAGCACGTCCTCCGAGGCGGGGAACGAACCGCGCGACTACGACGTCGAATACTACGTGCGGCTGTTGAAGGAGACGTTCGCCGCGCGGCTGGTGCGGGGGCTGACGCCGCTCGACTTCTCCACCGTCTTCGATGACCCGGGCCAGCCGTCCCTCTTCACGCCCTCGCTCGCGGACGCGAAGCCCATCCTCACCGTGGTGGCGGAGCCGCCGGAAGACGAGGCGCCGGAGGACTCGCGGGCGGACGAGTCCCCGGGAGGTCCGTAGGTTGAATCGCCCGCTCGCCAACGTCCGGCGGGGTGTGTTGGCTTCTGGGCAGGTGAGGGAAGGGCGCGTGGGACCGCCGTGTAGGATTGAAGCCGCTGACGAGAGGTCCAGGTCGCTTCATGCAGCGCAAGTCCGCCGACCAGGGGGAATCGACCGCGGGGCACTCATCCGGAGCGAGCGCCCTGGTTCGTCGGCGCGTGCCCACGCTGACCATCGTCTCTCACCCCGACCTGCAGCGAGCGGGGGAGCGGGCGCTGCTCGAGGTGATGGAGACGCTGGGCGTGCCCATGTCCGTGTCGCGCAACGGACCGGACTTCGCGCGACCGGGCGCGAGCGGCGCGCGGCCCTTGGACGACCCGTTCCTCAGTCGCACGCCGTTGATGCTGGAGCCTCGGCCCCACGGTGGGCTCCGGCTGATGTCTCCGATGCAGGGCACCCACGTGCGAGTCGGCGACCTGACCGTCAGGAGCGGCGGCGTGGAGCTGACGCAGGCGGAGCTGGGCGCGGGTGTGCCCCTGGTGCTCGCCGAGCGCGTGGTGTTGTTGCTGCACCTGACGTCCGTTCCGGGCCCGAGAGCCGGTGGGGACCTGGGACTCGTGGGGCCCTCCGAGCAGCTCCAGCAGCTCCGGGACGACATCCTGCGAGTGGCGGACCTCCAGGTGCCGGTGCTCATCCGAGGTGAGACGGGCACGGGCAAGGAGCTGGTGGCGCGCGCCATCCACGAGCACGGCCCGCGTCGCTCGGGGCCCTTTGTCAGCGTCAACCTGGGCGCGCTTTCCAAGGAGCTGGTGGCCTCGGAGCTGTTCGGCGCGCAGCGCGGCGCGTACACGGGGGCCAGCAGGGACCGTGAAGGCTTCTTCCGCGCCGCGCATGGCGGCACCCTGCTCCTGGACGAAGTGGGGGAGGCTCCCGCCGAAGTGCAGACGGCGCTCCTTCGCGTGCTGGAGACGGGCGAGGTGTATCCGGTGGGAAGCCATGTCCCGGTGCCCGTGGACGTGCGGCTCGTCGCGGCGACGGACGCGGACCTGGAGACGCGCATCGCGGAGCGGCTCTTCAAGGCGCCGCTCCTGCACCGGCTGGCGGGCTTCGAGCTGCGGGTGCCCGCCTTGCGCGAGCGCCGCGAGGACATGGGCCCCCTGTTCCTCCACTTCGCGCGTCGGGAACTGGCGGTCATCGGTGAGGCACATCGACTGATGGCGGGAGATATCCGTGGCGAGCCCTGGCTGCCCGCGTCCCTGGTGGCGCGGCTGCTGCGTTATGCGTGGCCCGGCAACGTGCGGCAGTTGCACAACGTCACCCGGCAGCTCGTCATCGGGAGCCGGGGGCTCTCCCAACTGCGCGTGGAAGCGCACCTGGAACAGCTGCTCGACTCCGCGACCACACCCGTCGGGGGACGCGCGCTTCCAGAGCCCGCCTTGCGCTGGGCCGACGTGGATGCCTTGGGGAGGACCTTGATGCCGGGAGTGTCCATCCGTCGGCGGCCGTCGGACGTGGGGGAGCAGGAGCTGCTGGCGACCCTGCGCGCCAGTGGGTGGGACCTCCAGGCGACCGCGGTGCGGCTGGGCATCTCCCGGTCCTCCGTCTACCTGCTCATCGAGAAGAGCACGCTCCTGAGGTCCGCGGGCGACGTGAGCCCCGAGGAACTCACCCGGTGCTTTCATGAGTGCGCGGGTGACGTCGATGAGATGGCGCAGCGCTTGGAGGTCTCCCGCCGCGCGCTCCAGCGCCGCATCCGCGAGCTCGGCCTGGACGGCGTCTGACGTTCGGGCGTGCCTGGGCGCCGTGGCCTGCTTCGGCTTGAGGATGCTGGCCGTCCTCCAGCACTGGCGGCTTCCCTCCGTGCCAGTGCCTTGAGCAGGAGTGGACCCGCTGGCGGTCCTCAGCGATAGCGCCGCTCCACCTCGAGGATGGGGATGTCGTTGGCGCTCATGTCGCGGCGGCGCATCAGTCCCTCGGCGTCGAACTCCCAGTGCTCGTTGCCATGGGTGCGGAACCATTGCCCCGTGGCGTCGTGCCACTCGTATTCGAAGCGCACGGAGATGCGGTACTCGGTGAAGCACCACAACTCCTTCATCAGCCGGTAGTCCAGCTCCCGGGCCCACTTGCGCCGCAGGAAGTCCGTGATGGCCTCGCGCCCCCGGAAGAACTCGGTGCGGTTGCGCCACTCGGAATCCTCCGTGTAGGCGAGCGCCACCCGCTCGGGGTCTCTGCTGTTCCACGCGTTCTCGGCGGCCTGGACCTTGGCGCGGGCCGTCTCCAGCGTGAAGGGCGGGCGAAGAGGGGAGGGCATGTCCTGCTCCTGTCTTGGGATGGGAAGCAGGGCCTCCCATGGAAGTGAAGCCTCCACCCATTGCACCCCCCGTGCCCTCGCCGCGCTCGCTGCTGACGCCGGACTGAACCAGGATGCGTACTTCACTCGTCACCACGAAATCTCGGGGTGGACGAGAAGTCGTGGCGACCCGAGGCGCGCCTGGGTAAGCAGGAGCGATGTACGCCGAGGCGCTCCAGTCCATCTCCCTGGCCATGGCCCAGGTCCGCTCGGTGGACCTGCTGCTCGCGCGCATCGTCCAGGGGCTCGCCGCGCAGCCGGATGTGGCGCTGGGCCGCATCTGGCTCATCGCGCCGGGTGACCTCTGTGGGACGTGTCCCATGCGCGCCGAGTGTCCGGACACCTCCCGGTGTCTGCATCTGGCGGCGAGCGCGGGGGGCTCCCGGAAGAGCGACGAGGCGTGGTCAGGTCTGGAGGGAGCCTTCCGGCGCTTTCCCCTGGGCGTGCGCAAGGTGGGCCAGGTCGGGGCGACCGGAGAGGCCGTCCTCCTCCAGTGCGCCTCCGGAGATGCGGACTGGCTGGTGCGGCGGGAGTGGGCGCGCCGCGAGGGCATCCAGAGCTTCGCGGCCCAGCCCCTCGTCTTCCGGGGCGAAGTGCTCGGGGTGCTGGCCGTGTTCAGCCGCCGCAAGCTGGGGCGCTCGGAGTTCTCGTGGCTGCGTGCGTTCGCGGACCATGCGGCGGTGGCCCTCTCCAACGCGCGGGCCTTCGAGGAGGTGGCTCGGCTGAGAGGGCAGCTCGAGCTGGAGCGCGACTATCTGCGGGAAGAAGTGAAGGACGCGCTCTCCTTCGGAGAAATCGTGGGCCGCGGGGGTGCCCTCCGGCGGGTGCTTCAGCAGATTCAGCCCGTGGCGGCCACGACGGCCAGCGTGCTGATTCTCGGGGAGTCGGGGGTGGGCAAGGAACTCATCGCCCGTGCCATCCACGAGCAGAGCCCTCGCCGGGAGCGGCCCCTCATCCGCGTCAACTGCGCCTCCATTCCCCGGGAGCTGTTCGAAAGCGAGTTCTTCGGCCACGTGCGAGGGGCCTTCACGGGAGCGCACCGGGACAGGGCGGGCCGCTTCCAGGCTGCTGACGGGGGAACGCTCTTCCTCGACGAGGTGGGGGAGATTCCCCTGGAGCTGCAGGGCAAGTTGCTGCGGGTGCTCCAGGAGGGCTCGTTCGAGCGCGTCGGTGAGGACGTCACGCGCAAGGTGGACGTGCGCATCATCGCCGCCACCAACCGGGACTTGAAGGGGGAGGCGGCGGCGGGTCGGTTCCGCGAGGACCTCTACTACCGGTTGAGCGTCTTCCCCATCGAGGTGCCGCCGCTGCGTCAGCGACTGGAGGATGTCCCGCTGCTCGCCGAGCACTTCCTCGAACGTGTCTCCGCACGGCTCAAGGTTCCCGTGCCCCGGATGAGTCAGGCCCAGGTGCAGGCGCTCCAGCGCTACGACTGGCCCGGCAACGTCCGAGAGCTGGAGAACGTCCTGGAGCGCGCCGTCATCCTCTCGCGCGGTGGGAGGCTGCGGTTGGACCAGGCCCTTCCGGAGGGCCGCCAACCGATGACGGGGGGCACCGCCTCCTTCCTCACCGAGCGGGAGTGGCGCCGCCGGGAGAAGGACAACCTGAAGGCGGCCCTGACCGCGGCGGGCGGCAAGGTGTACGGCCCGGGTGGCGCCGCCGAGTTGCTGGGCCTGGCTCCAACGACGCTGGCCTCCCGACTCAAGGTGCTGGGCATCAAGGTCCGCTGAGCGGCACCGCGCGTTCGTGACGCTGTGCCACGAGACTTCGTGATTCACGAATTATCGTGGTCCCCGGACTCCTCGCGTCAATATTTCAACTCAGTAGCAATTGACTCAGGGTGGTGTGAATCGCCGGATTATCCGCCCATCCGGAAACTATTGTATCTGAATTGACGATATTCCGGGATGAC
This sequence comes from Myxococcus sp. CA039A, assembly GCF_013336645.1. Taxonomy (NCBI): domain Bacteria; kingdom Pseudomonadati; phylum Myxococcota; class Myxococcia; order Myxococcales; family Myxococcaceae; genus Myxococcus; species Myxococcus sp. CA039A. The sequence goes on from NZ_JABUMQ010000144.1 coordinate 15,812, forward strand.
TGGCCGCTCCGGCCCCCCCTCCTGGAGTCTCGCGTGCTTCGTGCGCCGTGTTTGCCGCTGTGCCTGCTCGTCTTGGGGTTGTCCTCCACCGCCCTGGGACAACCCTTGGTGGACGCGGGGGCACCCTTCGGGATGCTTCCCCTGATTGACGAGGTGAACTGCGGAGACCCCGCGGATCCACATCCCGTCATCCACGGCGCCAACAGCACCTCGACGATTCGCTCCCTCACGCTGGACGGGGTGACGCGTCCGGTGCGCGCGATGACGATGGGGCCGCGGGCGAAGTCCTTCTCCTACAAGCTGGGGGCGGGCAAGGGGCTCCAGGCCGGACGTGCCTACCTGTTGGTGGTGGAGTACCCGGATGACGAGTCGCGGCTGATGGGGGTGGCCAACAAGGGCGCCGACAAGTTCCGGGGCATCAGCACCGGCACGTCCATTGGAGACTTCCGGGAGCAGTACGCCTATCCCAATCCGGAGTCGCTCAAGTATCCGCTGTCGCGCAAGTGGCAGCAGTTCCGGCAGTTCTTCTACCTGCATGACCGCTTCGCGCCCATCGTCGGTCAGCGCAACGTGGAGGACACCCGGCGCCCCGAGGGACCGGCGAATGGCTTCTGGGTCTCCGTGGGGCACTTCGCGCGCCATGGCTCACCGACGGACAAGGGCACGGCCGTCTCGCGCATCCGGCTCTTCGAGGTTCCGAATCCCGCGAGCCTGGACCTGGCCATCAACTATCCGCCCGCGCCGCTGCCTCGCAGGCATGTCTTCTGGCGGGAGGAGATGAACGACGACACGGCCATCTGCGCGCAGGGCGCGGAGACGGACTGTCAGCCCGCGACCTCGCCCGGCACGTGGTTCGACTACCGCATGAAGCAGGCGAAGTTCCTCGGCATCGACACGTACGGGCACGACCTGATGGAGTTCGGCTACACGGAGGGTTGGGACGCGGACTCGTTCTCCGCGCCACCGTGGTACGTGCAGCCCAGGGACCCGACGCTGTGGGCCACGGCGGTGTCTCGCGCGGCGGCCAACGGGTTCTCCGTGCTGCCGTACTACGAATACACCGGTGCCATCTCCGGTGAGCGCGTCTACACGAGCACGTCGTGCGTGCAGGACTCTGATTGCAAGTCGATCTCCAAGTGGCACACCTGCATCGAGCCCTGGCAGCAGCCGCCGGTGTGTGGGCTCAAGCCGCTGGGTGAGCAGCGCCGGTGCAAGCCGCTGTTCGACCGGGACGGGGACATCTACTCGCCCATCTTCTGGGCGGACGACAACTGCGTGGATGTGTCGGACCCGGATGCGCTGGCGGACGTGAAGAAGTTGATGGACGCCACGGTGCTCCATTTCAAGAGCCAGGTGAACTTCCTGGGTGCGTGGTTCCGCACGCGCCCCACGGACCTGCCGGTGAGCTTCGCGCCGGAGGCGCTGGGCCGGTTCTCGAGCGACACGGGTCAGAGCGTGTCGCGCCCCATGCTCCAGACGAACGTCACGCTGCGGGCGCAATACTACGCGTGGTGGTTCGGCAAGCGGCGCGCCTTCCTGGAGGCCATCCGCGACTATCTCCGGCAGAACGGCGTGGCGAATGCGCAGGTCCTCTTCACGCCGTATCCGGAAGAGGGGCTGCCCACGCCGGAGGACCTGCCGGACATGGCGGTTACCGTCACGGACGATCCGGTCGCCTGGTCCGTCATCGACAACCAGGGGTGCTGCGCGCCGGGTGACACCACGGACCGCTGCTGTCAGTACCGCTATCCCCCCACCGAGCCCGCCGCGTTCCTCCAGGACGGCACGTATCGCAAGGCCCTCACCTCGGACGAGCTGCCGCCCACCGAGCACCTGAACCGCAGCTGGGGCGAGCCCTTCAACAGCTTCCCGCCAGCGGACCCTGACCGCTACAAGACGTCGGAGGGCGTCTACCTGACGTATCCGTTCAATCGCCTCTACAGCGTGGCGGACAGCGCTCTGCTCAACCGCTTCCGCACCGCGTCCGGTCTGGCGATGGTGCACCACTTCCCGCTGAACGAGGACGACGGCAAGGGCGACTACGCCAAGGACACGGCGGACGAGCGCTATGGCAACTGGCCGATGGGGGGCTTGTGGGGTTACCTCTCCATGTCGGTGGACCGGCAGGGGCCGTACTCCATGCTGGCCGAGGCGCGCGCGGTGGCCAACGGGGACCCGACGCTGCTGGGATATCTCGAAGCCTCGTCCATCAGCCGTGGCTTCCCCGAGTACACGCGGGCCTTCCATGCGGCGTATCTCGCGCTGCCCGCGCTGCCGAGCACCGTGGTGGCCGGCGCGGCGTCGGACGCGGAGGTCGTTGTGCGGAAGATGGTCTCGGCGCAGGGCAACTTCTACGCGGTGGTGAACACGTCGATGCAGTCGAAGCAGGGCGTGACCATCACGCTGCCCGGGGAGACGCAGCCCATCGTGGACCGGGTGAGCCGAGGCATCGTGTCCGGTGCGAACCTCAATCTGTACCCGGGCCAGCTCCTGGCGTGGCAGGTGGGAGGCGCGACGGGCGGCGGGACGGATGGTGGAACGGGACCGACGGACGCGGGCTCGGGGCCAGGGTGTCTTGACGCTACGGGCATGGGGGACGCGGAACCGTTCAAGGCGCTGGGCGCGGACGCCGAGGCGGAGCAGGGCTGCGGCGGTTGCGGCACGCGTGGGGGAACGGGCGCCATCACGTTGATGGGGCTCATGGGGCTCGCGCTGTGGTTGCGTCGCCGACGCGCGTGAGGAAGCGCGAATGTGGGTGACGCGCACCAGGTCCGCCGTTTCCGCCGAGGCTTCAAGTGGGAGCGGCGGGCCCTGGGTGTGGGTTTGCATGCCAAGGTTTCGCCTCCGTCGGCGTCGGGCGCGAGCGTCATGCGGTGACGCGTTCCGTGCCTCTCGTTTCCGCCGAGGCTTCAAGTGGGAGCGGCGGGCCCTGGGTGTGGGTTTGCGTGCCAGGGCTCTCCTTCGTCGCCGTCGGACGCAAGTGCCATGCAGTGACGAGCACCAGGTCTGTCGTTGCCGCCGAGGCTTCAGTGTGGAGCGGAGGGCCCTGGGTGTGGGTTTGCCTGCCGGGGCTCGCCTCCGTCGCTGTCGGACGCGAGCGTCATGCGGCGTGGCGATGGCTGGCGGACGTTTCCGACGCGGGCGCCCCCGTCATGCCGCTCGTCCCGACGCCGTGCCGGTATGCCCGTGCTTTACTCCCGCCGTTCAGGCCGTCCGCCGCAGCCAAGGAGCAGGAACCGGTGAAGAAGCTCGTCAATGAGCCCAGGGCCGTCGTGAGGCAGATGCTGGAGGGATTCGTCGCGCTCGCTCCGGGGCAGGTGTTGCTCGACGAGGAGACGGTGGTCATCCGCGCCGACACGCCGGCCGACCCTCGGCAGCGCAAGGTCTCCGTCATCTCGGGGGGCGGCAGTGGGCATGAGCCGGCGCATGCGGGCTACGTGGGCGCGGGCATGCTCGACGCGGCGGTCGCCGGGGACGTGTTCACCTCACCGAGCACGGACGCCGTGCTCACCGCCATCCGCGCGGTGTCCGGCCCCGCGGGCTCGCTCCTCGTGGTGAAGAACTACACCGGTGATCGGCTCAACTTCGGCCTCGCCGCCGAGCTGGCCCGCGCGGAGGGCATCCCCGTGGAGGTCGTCGTGGTCGCCGATGACGTCGCCCTGCGTGACACCGTCGAACCCGCGCGACGTCGCGGCATCGCCGGCACCGTGCTCGTCCACAAAATCGCGGGCGCCGCCGCGGCTGCGGGCCTGTCCCTGAAGGACGTGCTCCGTGAAGCGCAGGCGGCCTCGGCGGAGCTGGGCACCATGGGCGTCGCGCTCGGCCCGTGCACCGTTCCCGCGGCGGGCCGTCCTGGCTTCACGCTGGGCGACGATGAAATCGAGCTGGGCCTGGGCATCCACGGTGAGCAGGGCGTGCGACGCGTCCCACTCCAACAGGTCGATGCGCTGGTGGACACGTTGCTCTCCACCATCATCGAGGACCGGAACCTCCAAGCACGCACCCCGGTGGCCCTGCTCGTCAACGGACTGGGTGGCACTCCACCGATGGAGCTGGCCATCGTCACGCGTCGAGCACTGACGCTCCTTCGCGAGCGCGGCCTGCGAGTGGAGCGGGCCTGGACCGGGACGTTCCTCTCCGCGCTGGAGATGCCGGGCTGCTCGCTGTCCGTGCTGAAGCTGGACGACTCGCGCCTCGCCCGGCTCGACGCGAAGACCACCGCGCCCGCATGGGGAGGGGAGGGCCGCCTCGCACCCGAGCGGCCCGTGCGTTCCGTCCCCGCCACGCCGCTCACACCTCCCAGCCAGGAGGCACGTCAACCTGGAATGGAGCGCGTGAAGGAGGCCGCGCTCGCCGTGGCCACGGCCTTCGAGGCGAGCGAGACACGCCTCACGGAGCTCGACAGCGCGGCGGGAGACGGAGACCTGGGACTCAGTCTGTCGCGCGGCGCCGCGGCGATTCGCGCCCTGCCCGAGTCCTCCTGGACGAATCCCTCGCGAGCCCTCACGTCCATCGGCGATGCCCTGCGGCGCGCCATCGGCGGAAGCTCGGGGCCGTTCTACGCCACGGCGCTGCTGCGCGCCGCGCGTCGGCTCTCCGAGGGCTCCACCGATGCTCCCGCCTGGGCGGACGCGTTCGGCCTCGCCGTCGACGCGGTGGCGCAGCTCGGCGGAGCCCGGCCCGGAGACCGCACCATGCTCGATGCGCTCAAGCCCGCCGCCGATGCCTTCGCGCGAGAGCTGAAGGCCGGAAGGTCGACCGCCGAGGCCTGGGCCGCGACGGTGCGCGAGGGTGAGCAGGGCGCGGAGGCCACCGCGCGCATGCAGCCTCGGCTCGGACGCGCCAGCTACCTGGGGAGCAGGGCGCTCGGTGTGCCCGATGCGGGCGCCGCCGCCGTCGTTGTCTGGTTGAAGGCGCTCACGCCCTTCATCGGATGAGCGTTGGAGAGTTGCCCTGCGGCGCGGCCCGCTCCGGCGGACCGCCGACGGGCCGGATGGCTTCCCTGGGGCGACGCGGAGGACGCCAGCCGAGCGATACCCGGAGATAGGGCGCCGGGCCCGTGGACTGGAGCAACCCCAACTCCACCCGGTCCCGGTTCTTGTCGAGCAGCGCGTAGTCGTTCAGGAAGTCGAGCCCGATGGACGAGCTGACCCAGAGGTTTCCAGTGCCCAGGCGCGCATTCACCGTGGGGCCGAAGCGCAGTGCCGTCTCCCGGATGTAGTGCGGCTTGGGGCCCTGCTCGTCATACGGGATGCGAGAACGGAAGACCTGCTGATCGAACATGCCGGTGATGCCCAGCTCCAGCCCGTCGCCCACCTTGTACAACATGGCGAGCCGCGGCAGGCCCACCTCCAGGATGTACGGCCCCTTGCGGTACGCGAAGGCAATCATGGGGACGACGGGCGTGGCGTCGAACGGATACAGCGCCACCAGCCCGAACGTCAGCCGCACGTCCGGGTCTCCTCCAATCAGGTAGTTCGCCATGGCGAAGCCCGCCCACGAGGTGTCCAGCCCGAAGTCGAAGGAACTCTTGAAGTCCGTGCGCGTGTTCGCCACCGCGCCTGTCACCAGCATCCACCGGGGTGTGAGCGGACGAATCAGCGTGAGTCCGAGCTGGAAGCGATGGAACTGTCTTCCCAGCTTCTCCTCGGCGACGTCCGCGAGCGGGCCGTGCTGCTCCAGCCCCATGAAGCGCGTCTCGTAGCCGAAGGAGGGCACGAGCACCGTGCGGCCCAGGAACACGGGCGGGAGAGGGAGGCGCAGCTCCAACTGCTTGCGCTCATCCAGTCTGCCGCCTTGTGAGCCAATCTCGGTGCCGCGCGCGAAGGTGACGCCAACGTAGGCCCGGTCCTCCGTCGTCTGCGCACCCGCCGTCTGGGCGAAGAGCAGCGCGCAGGCGAGCAGCGCTCCCTGGGCGGCCACGCCCCGAGCACCCGCGCTCCAGAGCGTCGAAACCCACCGGACAGTCTTGGTCAATGCCACGCAGACCTCACACCGTTTTCCCGGCCGAAGCTCCCAGTATACCCGGAGCCGAGCGGCCAAGGCTTCTCATGGAGGTTCGGCCAGGACATTCCACTCGTCAGGAGCCGGGCGGACTCCTAGCCTGGAAGCATGACGCTCTTCGAAAAGTTGCTCCAGGAACCCTCGCTCCACGCTCACGCTGGCTCGGCCGCCAAGCGGGCCTCGCTCAAGGCGAAGCTGTCGCCCTCGGCCGAAGTGAAGCAGGTTGCCACGGACCTGAGGATCTCCGAGGGACAGGACCAGCTTCTCGACGCGAAGAGCGTCACCGTGAAGGGCAACCTCATCATCGAGGACCAGGGCCGCCTGCTCGTCGCGGGAGACCTGGTGGTGGAGGGCAACATCATCCACGAGGGCTTCGACTACTCGCTGCTTTTCGTCGGAGGCTCGCTCAAGGCGAACAACCTCCTCTTCCACGGAGAGATTGTCGTGCTGGGCGACTTCGCCCTCCAGGGTGTGGCGTGGACCTACTACAGCGACTACTCCGCCTACGCGGACACGCTGTCCGCCCGGCTCGTCGTCTCGGATGACCGCGAGGACGCCATCGACAAGGTGCGCGCGCCGCAGCACCTCGTGGGCCATTCCAGCGAAATCGGTCCCAAGCTGGGCAAGCTGCTCCACAAGGGGCTGGTGGATGAGGAGGGCGAGTGGTCCTACACCACGCTCGCGAAGAAACTCCTGAAGAAGGAAGAGCTGCTGCCGTGACGTGAGCCCCGGCCAGGGCCTCGCTCCAACGGTCCGCTCGGCTCAAGGACTTACAGGTAAAACGAGAAAGACATCCGGATTGTCTGCGCCATCCGGAGACCTCCTGTGTCTCGGGGATAACCCCCCTCTCTTCGTCCCCCCGGGCGAAGGGCCTCTCGAGGTCGATCGATGCGCATCCCGATGGATTTTCCGAGGGCGCGGCTTGCCGCGTTCCTGCTAGCGCCCCTGCTGTCGATGTCCTGCGCGGGAGGCGCTCCTGACGAGTCGCTTCCCTCTGGAGACGGCGCCCCCGAAGTGGGCGCGCTCCCCACGACGCCGGACGCGGACCTGGCCGCCGCCGCCGCGCCTTCACTCGCGACGGTGCTCGTCGCGACGGGCGCGTCGTGGCGCTACCTGGACACGGGCGTGGACCTGGGCACGACGTGGTCGGCGACGGGCTTCTCCGACGCGGCCTGGCCCGCGGGTGCTTCGCCGCTGGGCTACGCGGAGACGGACCTGTCCACGGCGGTCTCCTACGGCTCCAACGCGACGAACAAGCACATCACCACGTACTTCCGGCACGCCTTCACCGTCGCGGACGCGGCGCGGGTCAGCGAGCTGCTGGTGCGGCTGCAGCGGGATGACGGGGCCATCGTCTACCTGAACGGCACGGAGGTCTTCCGCAGCAACCTGCCCGCCGGAACGGTGGGCTACCGCACGCTGGCGCCCGCCACCGTCTCGTTGCCCGCGGAAGAGCAGACGTGGATGAGTCAGGCCATCGACGTGGCGGCGCTGCGCACGGGGACGAACGTCCTCGCGGTGGAGCTGCACCAGTCCGCGGCGAACACGTCCGATGCGCGCTTCAACCTGGAGCTGAGCGCCACGCTGACGACCGCGCCGACGCCCATCTCCGCGTGCTACCCGTTCGACATGCCCACGACGGCGGCGCTGCGCGCGGCGCCGAAGAAGGTCTTCGGTTTCTATTACCCCATCTTCCCCATCTCCATCGACAACGCGCAGCCCGCGTCGGACTACTGGACGGGCTGGATGACGCCCGAGTCGCGCAACGGCGAGTACGCCAACATCGGTGGACTGATGAGGGACCGGCCGTTGCCCCGCGCCCCCTGGGCCGACAGCGCGTGGCGGCAGCGTGACTTCGAGACGGAGGTGCGCCGCGCGATTGCCTCCGGCATGGACGGCTTCCTCTACGAGCACCCGTACCGCGTCTCGTCCGACACGCGGAACAACCAGCTCACCGTCATGCTCGCGGCGGCGGCGGCGGTGGACCCGGAGTTCCGCATCGTCCTCAGTCCGGACTTCCCCACCGAGGCCGCGGGCACCACGGATGGACTGGTGTCGATGATTGCCTCCGTGGCCAATCACCCGTCCGTGCACAAGCTCGATGGTGCCATCGTCCTCGCCACCTTCAACCCCGAGCGCAAGTCGGTGGCGTGGTGGACGGAGCTGAAGACGCGACTGGCGGCGCAGAACATCCAGGTCACCTTCTGGCCGCTCCTGTCGTACACGGGCGACGTGACGAAGTACGCGGAGTGGAACCCCCTGGTGACGGGCTTCTCCACGTGGGGCGAGCGCACCGCGCAGTCCGCGGAGAACATGCGCCGCTGGAGCGTGGAGTCGCACCGCCGAGGCAAGAAGTGGATGTCGCCCGTCGCGTTCGAGGACGTGCGCCACAAGCTCACCGACAGCGAGAACAGCAGCCGCGTGTACTGGGAGGCGCAGAACAGCCTCGCGTTCCGCTCGCAGTTCGAGAAGGCGATTGAGGGCGACGCGGACTGGGTCACCCTGCTGACGCTGACCGACTACGGCGAGTCGTGGATGACGGCGTCGCAGGAGCGCGGCTACGTCGTCATGGACTGGATTGCGTACTACACCACGTGGTTCAAGACGGGTCAGCGGCCCACCATCGTCCGCGACACGCTCTATTACACGCACCGCCGGCACCGCACGGATGCGCCCTTCAACGCCGCGAAGCAGACGGCGCGCGTGATGAAGCTGCGGGGCGGGGTCGCCGCGTCCAACCAGGTGGAGCTGCTCGCCTTCCTCAAGGAGCCGGGCCGGCTGGTCATCACCCAGGGCACCGACGTGCGCACGCTGGATGTGACGAGCGCGGGAGTGACGGCCTTCCAGGCGGCGCTGGTGCCTGGCACCACGCCTGTCTTCGAGCTCCAGCGCAACGGTGTCACCGTCCAGCGCCTGGAGAGCAAGACGCCCATCCTCGCGCAAACCGTTTATCAGGACCTCATGTATCACGCGGGCGGCGGACGCTCCTGCACGCGGCCCTGAGCGTCGACGGGCGCGGGCCCGGAGGATAGGGTCCGCGCCGTGACAACGCGTTACGGCTTCATCGACACGAAGGGGGAGTTGGTCATCCCCAGCCCCCACGGCACGCCCTTCAGCTTCAACGAAGGCCACGCTCGCATGCCCGTCGAGGGCGGCTGGGCCTTCATCGACGTGAAGGGCCAACGGACGCTCGACGTGAAGCGTGCGTTCACCGGCTTCAGCGATGGGCTGGCCCTGACGGACGCGGGCTTCATCGACGTGAAGGGCAAGCTCGTGTTGCCGGTGGAGTTCAAGGCGAACTTCACGAAGTACGTCGTGGCCGGGGCGACCTACGTCAACGTGGGGCGCTTCGGCTCGGGGCTCGCGCCGGTCATGCGCGCGGGGGCGAAGGGCTCCGATTCGTACATCAACCGGAGGGGCGAGGTGGTGCTGGACGGGTTCGGCGGTGGACTCGCCCGGCCCTTCTTCGACGGCAAGGCACACGTCGTCTTGAAGGAGCGCCCCAAGGCAGAGCAGAGCCGGCTCATCGACCCCAAGGGTCAGTGCCTCGCCAGCTTCGACTTCGAGACGATGGGTCGCTTCTCGGACGGGCTGGCGCTGGTCGTGAAGGGCAAGAAGTTCGGCTTCGTGGACGAGTCCGGCGCCTGGGTGCTGGAGCCTGGCTTCTCGAACTGGGACACGAGCCTGACGGAGTGCGCGTTTCGCGAGGGGCTTGCTCCCGTGAAGCAGAAGGGTGCCTATGGCTTCATCGACCGGAAGGGGGCCCTGGTCATCGAGCCCCGCTTCCAGGCGGTGAATGGCACGTTCTCGGAAGGGCTGGCCGCCGTGAAGCAGGACGGCAAGTTCGGCTACCTGCGCCCGGACGGAAGCTGGGCGGTGACACCCCGCTTCGCTTCCGCCCAGCCCTTCTCCCACGGGCTGGCCGTGGTGTTGAACGGCTGACGACGCGCGCTACTTCGACGGCGTGTCGGTGCCCGTGGTCAGCAGGTGCGCGGGCACGGGCGTGGCGGTGGCCACGTTCCAACTGTCGGGGCGGCCGGCCACGTCACCCGTGGGTCGCACGCCGTTGCCCAGCACGCCCGTCTTGTTCCGGCCCCAGGAGTAGATGGTGCCGTCCGTCGCGGTGGCGTAGTTGTAGAACGACTGCGCGGTGTTGTGCAGGGCCGTGAAGGTAACGCCCGGGGCCACCTGCACGGGGCGGAAGACCATCTTCTCGTACTTGCCCCAGTCCCAGTTGTACGGGGAGTGGTAGGTGGCGAAATCCAGCATCGCTCCATTGCCCACCTCGCCCAGCGCGCTGTCGCCCCAACCCCACAGCGTTCCGTCGTCCAGAATCACGTGGGTGACGTGGCCGCTCGCGGAGACGTGGACGACCTTGTGCGTACCGAACTCCGGGAATGACAACTTCACGGGCGTGGACACCGGATACCAACCGCCTTGCGGTGGGCCGAGCCCCAGGTATGTCCCCTGGAGGCCCCACCCCCACAA
>NZ_JABUMQ010000145.1:0-26187 GCF_013336645.1 Myxococcus sp. CA039A
CGCCGAAGCAACCCTCGCCCCCCGCCGACGACTTGAGCACCACGCCCCCCCGTCTGAAATTCGCCGTCGTCCGTGAAGACCCGGAGCTGGAGCAGGAACTCATCGGGCGTACCCAGGCCCGAGCCCTCCTCACTGTCGCGTCCGGAGGCTGCACGCTCCTGACCCTGGCCCGGCGCAATCCATCCCTGGAGCTGGTGGGCTTCGACTTCAACCCTCGACAGCTCGCCCACGTACGGGAGAAGGCCGCGAGCCTCGGCACCGCGAGCCTGGAGGCTTTCAACGTGAGGGCCACCGACGCCACGGGGTTGAATCAGCGCGGCGAGTTCGAGGGCCTGTTCCGCACCCTGCGCCACTTCCTCGAGGAGTTCGCGGCCCCAGCGCGCGAGCTGGCGGCCTTCTTCGCGCCCACGACCTCCGCCGCCGAACGGGCCGCACTGCGCGACGGCTGGTTCGCCTCGTCCTTCTGGCCGGTGGCATTCCAGCTCGCGTTCGCGGACCCGTTCCTCCACGCCATGTTCGGCCCGGCGGCGACCCAGCACGCGACGCCCGGCTCCTATCCCGGCTACTTTCAGGCGACCTTCGAGCGAGGGCTGCGGCGCGAGGACGCCCACCGCAACCCCTACCTGCAGCACGTGCTGCTCGGCGCCTACTGTCCCGAGGACCGTCCAGAGTACCTGCGCGCGGAGGCGCCGCTCCCCGTCACGCTGGTGCAGGGCTCGCTCCCCGACGTGCCTGACCTGGGACGCTTCGACGTCATCTCGCTGTCCAACATCTTCGACTGGTCGGATGACACGCTCGTCGCCGAGTGGGCCGCGCTGCTGTCACGCGAGGCTCGCCCCGGCTGCGCCGTGTTGCTGCGACAGCTCAACAACCAGCGAGACCTCCGCCGCTTCTTCAGTCCAGCCTTCGTGTTCGACGACGCGCTCGGCAAGCAACTCCAGGCCCGGGACCGCAGCCTGTTCTACGAACGCATCGAGGTCGGCTTCCGACGGACCGCCGCACCATGAGCGGCGTGCGCTACGTGGTGTGTCGGCCAGACACGCTCGGCCCCTATGTGGAACGACTGCGCCAGCTCGAGCGGGGCATCGAGTACCCCATCGCCGACGGCGCCGACCACTTCTTCATCGACCACGGACCCGAGTACCACCCCTTCTTCTCGTCCATGGGGGACGCGTACTTCCTGCTGGCGCTGCGTGGCGAACAACTGCTGGGCTCCGTGACGGGAATCTCCCGGCAGGTCCTGCGAGGCGACACCGCCGCCCAGGGCTTCTACATCTGCGACCTCAAGGTGGCCCCGCACGCGCGCGGCACGGGACTGGCGCGGAGGCTCATCTTCCAGGGGCTCACGCACCTGTTCCGCATCCCCGCGCTGCGCGGCATCCGGTTCCTGTACGGCGCCGCCATGCGGGGCGCGCGCGGCGACGTCATGCACACGGCGCGAGGCTGGAACCCGCTGCGCATGGGTCGGCCGGAGAGCCGGCTCGCGCTCTACTTCGTTCCCCCGGCGCGGCTCGCGGCGCTGGAGCTCGCGGGCGCGCCCACGCAGGTCCCAGGTGACGGGCTGGTGCTCGGGCCCTCGTCTGGCCGGAAGCTCGAAGGGGCGGGCTGGTGCACCACGTCGGGGAGCAAGGACCTCCAGCTCCGTTCGACGAACAAGCCCTGGCCGCTCGTGCACCTCGCGGCGCCTCCCACCGCCTGGACCCGGGGTTGGGGGCATTACCTCCGGGAGTGCGGGCGGGAACTCGCCGGGCGGAACGCGGACACGCTGGCCTGCTTCACGCTCGACGAGCGATTGAAAGCGCAGCTCGACTGGCTGCGGGACGCCGGCATTTCTCCCGACACGGTCTGCACCGTCTATTCTCTCGACCTGACCCGACTTAAGGGAACCCCTGCATGGGTGCACCTTCCCTCCTCCGAAATCTGAACCTGCGTCACCACATCGCTGGCCTGAAGTCGGGCTGGAACGTCCTGGAGACGTCGTCGTACCTGCGCGCGTTGAAGGACGGCTCGTTCGAGCGGAGCGACTTCATCGAGACGCAGCTGCAGTTCTTCTCGGCGGTCGCGCACTTCTCGCGGCCCATGGCCCTGCTCGCCAGCCGCCTTCCCCGCCCCGAGCTCCGCCTGCCGCTGGTTGAGAACGTCTTCGATGAGCATGGGCGCGGCGCGCTCTCCCACGGCCACGAGCACACGTTCCAACTGCTCCTGGAGCGGCTCGGCGCGTCCGGGGAGCGGCTCCAGGATGGCGCCTTCGGTCCGGAGGTCCGCAAGTTCAACGTCGCGCTGACGGGCATCGCCGGCTTCGAGACACCGCACACTGGCCTCGCCGTGTTCGGCATCATCGAGGACCTGTTCAGCGGAATCTCCGTGGAGCTGGGTCGCGGCATCGTCGCGCGAGGCTGGCTGACCGCGGACCAGGTGGTGCACTACCCCACGCACGCCACGCTCGACGAGGAGCACGCTGACGGCTTCTACCGCCAGCTCGACGCGCCCTACGACGCGTCACCCGCGGCCGCGCGCGACATCGAGCAGGGACTCATCCTGGGAGGCCACCTCCTCCTCGGCCTCTACGAAGACCTGTACCGGGCCCGTCGGCGCCGACAGGCCTGACACGTCCCGTGCACGTCTCTCAGGCGGCGCGACCACCCGCTCCGGGCGCGGGCTCCAGGTTCGGAGACGCGACGCCACTTCGCTCCGCCGTCACGGGCTGTGCCACCGCGTAGCGGTCCAGCTCCACGGCGCAGTGCGCGGAGAAGACCTTCACCTCCGCCGAGTGCTCCCGCACGAGCGTCCGCAGGCGCTCCTGGTTCGCGAGGCGCGCCGCGTTGTCCGTCGAGCGCAGCCGCTGGAAGAGCGCCAGGCCCGGCGGACTGCGAGGTGACACGGGGTTCAGCTCCTTGTGGTTGAAGTAGGCGTCACCCGCGTGCAGCAGCCATGACCCTTCCGTCTTCACGGCGACACCGCAATGCCCCGGCGAGTGCCCCACGAGCGGCACCAGCAACACCTCCGTGGACAGCCCCGGAATCACGCGCACCGCGTCGAAGCCGAACCACCGCTCCCCTTCCACCGCGTACTGCCTCCAAGACGGCTGGTGCTCCCACTGCACGGGCCGGTAGCCGAACTTCGCGTTCTTCGCCGACGGCACCATGGCCGCCGCGTGCTCGTCACGGAAGACATGCACCTGCGCGCCAGGAAAGTCCGCGAGCCCGCCAATGTGGTCCAGGTCGAAGTGCGTGGGGATGATGTGACGCACGTCCTCGCGCCGGAAGCCCAGTCGCTCCACCTGCGCGACAGCCGTCTCTCGAGGGTCCAACCGGGGCGAGTTGCGGCGGAGGAAGCGCTGGCCCAGTCGGGTCGGGTCCTGGAGGTCCTTGAGCCCCAGCCCCGTGTCGACCAGGACGAGGCCATCATTCGTCTCGATGAGGAGGCAGTGGCAGACCATCCGGGCCCGCGAGAAGAAGCCGCCTTCGCCCAGGACGAAGCGCGCGCCGCCGGCGGGACACAGGGTGCCGCAGTTGAGGTGATGGACTCGCATGAAGGTTCCTCGGGGGAAGCAGGGGTGTCGTGCCCTCCCAAGGTAGAAACGCGGGCCTCGGGTCGATTGGAGAAATCGGCCATGAGCGCTCGCCTGCCCTGGCCCCGGATTGAACCCGCCCCTCGCGTGCCGCATGCTGGCCCCGTGACTTCCCAGTCGCTCCAGGTCGAAGCCCACGGCGCGCTCGCGGGCTTCGTGCGTGGCTTCCGCGCCGTTCCCCGGGATGCGGGCGGCGGCCCCGCGTACGTCCGCCTTCCCGATGGAGAGGCCGAGCTCATCGTCCGCCTCTCCGACACCCGGGGCGACGCCTATGTCATCGGCACGCGCCTGCATGTGCTCCAGAAGGGCGGGACGGAGGTGCCGCCCCTGGCCGTCGCCGTGCGCTTCAAGGCCGGAGGCGCCTACCCCTTCTTCGGTGTGCCCATGGCCCACCTCACCGACCGCGTCGTCAACCTCGACACCCTGTGGGGCGAGGACGGAGCCCACCTCCGTGAGCGGATGCACGAGAGCACCACCCTGGCCGCGAAGGTCCAGGTGCTGGAGACCGCGCTCACCGAGCGCCTGCGTCGCGGTGACGTGTTCGAGCCCGCCTCCGCGCACGTCGTCCGCCGCGCGGTCCGCGCCATCTCCCAGTCACAGGAGCTGCCCCGGATTGAGGCACTGGCGCGAGGGCTGGGCGTCAGCGAGCGACAGCTGCGGCGCGCCTTCGACGACGTGGTGGGCATGAGCCCCAAGGTCTATGCGCGCATCGTCCGCTTCCAGCGCGCCATGCGGGCCTCCACGCGCGCCGCCACGCCAGACTGGGGCGCCATCGCCGCGGCCACCGGCTACTACGACCAGGCCCACCTCATCTCCGACTTCCGGAGCCTGACGGGTGTCACCCCCGTCGCGCTCCTGCGCGCGGGCCCCTTGGCCGTGATGCCCGGCTTGCGCTAGCAGGGAGAGCCATGCCCCTTCTCGCACTCGTCCGCCACGGTCAGTCCCTCTGGAACCACGAGAACCGCTTCACCGGCCTCGTGGACGTGCCCCTCACCGAGAAGGGCCGCCTCGAGGCCCGCCTCGCCGCGCGCGCACTCCAGGGCATCAGCTTCGACGTCGCCTACACCTCCGCGCTCACCCGCGCGCAGGAGACGCTCACCATCATCCTGGAGGCCCTCGGCCAGCGCCCGCCCATCATCCGCGACGCCGCCCTCAACGAGCGCCACTACGGCGACCTCCAGGGCCTCAACAAGGCGGACGCCGCCCAGCGCTTCGGCGAGGCCCAGGTGAAGCTGTGGCGCCGCTCGTACGACGTGCCGCCGCCGAATGGCGAGTCGCTGGAGATGACCGCCCGGCGCGTGCTCCCCTTCTACGAACGCGCCATCTCCGGCGACGTCCGCCTGGGGAAGAACGTCCTCGTCGTCGCCCACGGCAACTCGAACCGCGCTCTCGTCATGAAGCTGGACCAACTCACCGGCGAGCAGGTGGTGGGACTGGAGCTGGCGACCGGCATTCCGCTCGTCTACGAGCTGTCGGCCGAGGGGTCCGTGCTGTCCAAACGAACCCCCTCTCCCTGAGACATGAGACAGGGGGCCCCTTGTCGTCTGGGGGCTTTGAATGCCATGAGACTCGGCCCGTCAGAACTGTCGAGTACACAAACAAGGACGCTCCCGATGAAGTCCCTCGCAATCGCCGTCGCCCTGCTGACCGCCGCCACTTCCTTCGCGCAGACCTCCCCTCAGGTCGAGAAGCAGCAGGCGCCCGACGCCACGATGGAGAAGTTCCGTCCTCCCCCGCCGGGCCGTCCGCAGCCGTCGCAGCCCTCCCAGCCGCAGTACCCGCCGCACAACAACTCGGGCCCGTTCGTCCCGCCGAACAGCACCGGCACCCTGGTGGTGGTCAGCCGCGAGGACCTGGCGCAGCGCCTGGAGCGCCTGGAGCGCCTGCTGGAGGACATCGAGGACCGGGCGGACCGGGACTCGCGCAACAAGGTGCGCAAGGCCCAGGAGACGCTGGAGAACGTGAGGCGCCAGGTCGCCGATGCCCCGCTGCTCGCCACGGTGATGCCGCGCCCGCCGCCCCCGCCGCCGGAGCCGATGGTTCGCCCGATGGGGGACGGCGCCTTCCAGCGCTGGTTCGACGCCATCTCCCGGGAGACCTTCACCGACGACAAGCTCCGCGTCCTCAACACGGGCCTTCAGAACAACTACCTCCTCGTCTCCCAGGTGATGCGGCTGATGGACCGCTTCTCCTTCAACGACGACAAGCTCAACGTGCTGCGCGCCGTGAAGGCGCGAATCCTCGACACGGAGAACAACTACCAGCTCTACAACGCCTTCACGTTCTCCACCGACAAGAAGCGCGCCCAGGAAATCTTGTCGCAGCGCTGAGCGCCAACGAGCAGACACGCTGAACCGGGGCGTCGCGGGAACCCACCCGCGGCGCCCTTCGTGTCTCCACCGCCGGAAGCCTCACGGGCCTGACAGCTTCTGCAGCAGGGCCCTGGCCTCCGGCGAGTCCGCGTTGCCGTGCACGACGGCCAGCACCTGTCCCCGCTCATCGAGCGCGATGGCATAGGGCTCGCGACTGGAGGCCAGCCCCAGCGACTTGCCCACGGCGCCGCTCTTGTCGAGCCAGGTGTCCGTCCAGAACGCCTCGGGCACCTTCTTCTTCGCCCGCTCCCTCGCGGAGTCCGCGCTGACGAAGAAGGGCACCTTGAAGGTGAGCACGGAGGCCCGGTGCACGGAGTCCGGCACCTGGGTGGCGGCCGTGTCGAACCAGCGCCGCATCTCCTCGCCGCCGTCCTTGTCGGTGAGGACCACCAGCAACGTGCGCCGTCCCCTCCACTCCTGACTGCGGTGCGTCTTCCCCTCCAGGTCCTGCGAGGACAGCTCCGGCAGGGCCTCCCCTGGCTTGGGCGCCGCGCCCGCCAGTGAGGCCACCAGGAGCGAGGCGAGCAGGCAGGAGGCCCTCAGCCCTCGTCGAACAGACCCACGCGACTGTCGCGGCTCCATCACCACCTCCGTCGCCCGAGGGCGCGCAGGTGAAGTGGCCATTGCCTCGGGAGGAAGCCAGGGGAGCGGCCCCGTGAGGGGCCTGCCTGCTCGGTGGTCCGGGTGGCTACACCGTTCGGGAGAAGCGAGGCCGCTCGGCCCGCGCCAGGCGCGCGTCGAACACCATGGCCACGTTGCGCACGAACAGTCGGCCCAGGGCCGTCAGCTCCAACTGCGTGCCCGAGCGGACCACGAGGCCGTCCTCCTCGAAGCGCCGCAGTCGCTCCAGCTCGGGCGCGAAGTCGCGGACTCCATCCTCGCCCAGGTCCACCCAGGCGTTGCACATGAGCTGGGTGATGACCGCGCGGCGCTTCCGGTCGTCCTCGGTGAGCAGCAGGCCGCGCTCGGTGGCCAGTCGCCCCCGCGAGACGCGCTCGTAGTAGGCGGGCAGCGGACGGATGTTCTGCGCATACGCGCCGCCCACATCGCTGATGCCCGTGCTGCCCAGCGCCACCACGTCCGAGGCCGCCTTCACGGTGTAGCCCTGGAAGTTGCGGCCCAGTCGGCGCTCGGACAGCGCGCGCGCCAGCTCGTCCTCCGGCACCGCGAAGTGGTCCATGCCGATGGCCTGGTACCCCGCCCCCACGAACGCCGCATAGGCCGAACGGAACAACTCCAGCTTCACTGGCGCGGTGGGGAGCGCCTCGGCCGGCATCCGCTTCTGGTGCTTGAGCACGTCCGGCATGAAGGCAAACGAATAGACGGCCAGCCGGTCCGGCCGCATCTCCAGCACCGTCTCCAGTGTCCGCGCCCAGCCCTCCGGCTCCTGGTAGGGCAGCCCGTAGATAAGGTCGAAGTTCACGCCGGTGAAGCCGAGTGCGCGCGCATGCTCCAGCAACGCTCGCGTCCGCTCGGGCGTCTGAAGGCGGTTCGTCACCTCCTGCACGCGCGGGTCGAAGTCCTGCAACCCCATGGACAGGCGGTTGAAGCCCAGGCTCCGCAGCAACGTGAGCTGCCCCGGCGTCGTCACGGAGGGATGGACCTCGATGGCGACCTCTGCGTCAGGCAGTGGCACGAAGCGCCGCGTGAGCTCGGTCCACAGTCGCTCCAGCTGCGGCTCCGTGAGGAACGTCGGCGTGCCGCCGCCCCAATGGATTTGCGAGAGCGAGCGACGCGCGCCCAGGCGCGCTGTCACCAGGTCCAGCTCCATGACCAGGTGGTCGAGGTACCGGTCCGCCGCGCTCGTGTCCCTGCTGATGACCACGTTGCAGCCGCAGTACCAGCAGAGGCTGTGACAGAACGGAAGGTGGACATAGAGCGACAGCGGCTCGGCGGAGTCCCGCGTCCCAGCGCTCCGCAGGCGGGCCTCCAGCGCCTCCGGCCCGAAGTCCTGACGCCACTCCGGCGCGGTGGGGTAACTCGTGTAGCGAGGTCCGGAGACGTCGTACCGACTCAGCAGCTCCGGCGTGGGCCGGGGGACACCTGGCAGCGGTTCCATGTCCCTCCACCCCATTCCAAGGCGCGTGCCACGCCTGTCGCCCGAGGTCCCCGGAGGCGCCCGCAGAATCTGCGGAGTGCCCCAGGGGACACGCACGGCTTTCGTCGGATGGAGTGTCCGTGAGCCTGCCGCCCTGCTCCCTCAGCGACGCGCAGACGGCGGGCCGAGGAAGCGCGCCTCCATCCGCTTCACCTCGCCGGAAGCGGAGTCCGCCACCTCGACGAGGAAGGTGAAGGGAACATCGACACTCCCCTGTGGGACGAGGACGAACAGCGGCACCCGGAAGCTCTCCAGCGAAGCGAGCCGCACCTGGGCCTGCGGTATCACCACCTGCGCGGAGGGCGGGCCCCGCACGGTGATGGAGAAGGTGGACTCCTCCGGGTTCTTGTTCACCAGGTGCACCTCGAACTGGTTGCGCACCGAGCCCGCCTCCACGAGGTAGGGCGTTCCCTGGAAGCGCAGCAGGTTCGCCTCGAACGGGATGCGCCTCGCCACGCTCCACACGAACCCACCCACGGAGGCGAGCAGCAGTACCCCATACAGCACCAGCCGGGGCCGCCACATACGCCGGGGCTGGCCCGCGAGCCCGTTGAGCGAGTCGTAGCGGATGAGCCCGCGCGGGCGCCCCACCCGGTCCATCACCTCGTCGCACGCGTCGATGCACTGCGCGCAGGCCAGACACTCCATCTGCAGGCCGTTGCGGATGTCGATGCCCGTGGGGCACGCGGTGACACACTTGCGGCAGTCCACGCAGTCGCCCTTCGGCGGCGCGGGCCGAGTGGGGAGTACCTTCAACAACCGCCCCCGAGGCTCGCCCCGTCGCGAGTCGTACCCGACGATGAGCGAGTCCCCGTCCTGCATCGCCGACTGGAGCCGCCCATAGGGGCACACCACCACGCAGAGCTGCTCCCGGAACCACGCGAAGTTGAAGTACAGCGCGCCCGTGACGGCCATGGCCCAGGTGAACGCCACTGGAGCCGCGCTCGGCCCTCCGGCAACCATGGACACCAGCCCTCCGGCGGACACGAAGAGGCTGAGCGCGGCGTGGGCGAGGAGCAACGACACGCCCAGCCAGGCGCCATGCTTCACCACCGCGCGCGCCACCCGGCCCGCCGTCCACGACGTCCCTTCCTGGCGCAGCCGCCGCTCGCGAGGCCCGTCGATGAGCCGCTCCAGCGGCCGATAGAGCCCCTCCAGGAACACCGTCTGCGGACAGGCCCAACCGCACCACACCCGGCCCAGCCACGCCGTGACGAACAGCAGGCCGAACCCCAGCGCCGTGCACAGGAAGAGGACCCGCCAGAAGTCCTGCGCGTTGTACGTGGCGCCGAAGAGGAAGAAGCGTCGCGCCGCCACGTCCAGGTGCACGGCGGGATGTCCGCCCACGTCTATCAACGGCAGGGCCACATAGATGGCGATGAGCACCGCGAACGCCACGCGGCGCCAGGTGATGAAGCGGCCTCGCACATCCGACGGATGCAGCGCCCGCCGCGAGCCATCCGCGTGGATGGACGAGAGCTGGTCGATGCGGGGGCCTTCCTGCTGGGGAGCTGTCGCCATGTCGGAGTCCTCGCGGCGCGAGCGCTACGGCTGCTCGGGCTCGCCCTGAGGCGCCTTTCCGCCAGCGGCGTTCGTCCCCTTGAGCGTCAACACGTACGCGGTGACGGCCTTGACGCGCTCGCCCCCCAGCGTCCGCTCCCAGGCGGGCATGCCCTTGGCCACTGCGCCGTCGGCCACCACCTTGTGGATGGCCATGGGTGCGCCGCCGTGCAGCCAGAAGCCGTCCGTGAGGTTGGGGCCGATGAGGCCCTGTCCCTGCGCGCCATGACAGGCCGCGCAGTTGGCCTGGAACACGGCCTTGCCACCCTCCAGCGACGTCGGGTCCTGCACCAGCTTCAGCAGCAGGTCGTCCGACGCGGGCGTGTTGCTGGCCATGCGCTGGGCGTGTTCAGCGGACTCCGCTGCGTACTCGCCCAGCTGTCCCGGCCCTGCCTCCGCGATGTGGTACCAGAACCAGTAGCCCGCGCCGAAGACGAGCGTCGTCCAGAGGATGAACAGCCACCAGTTCGGCAGGTTGTTGTCGTGCTCCTCGATGCCGTCATAGATGTGTTTGACCAGCGACTTCTCACTCATGACCGCCCTCCCCGCGCTCCGACAACGGCAGCCGTGAGAGCGCGTCGAAGTCCTGGCTCCTGCGAGCTCCGAACACCCAGGCGCAGACGCCCAGGAAGATGGCGATGAACAGGACGAGCGCGAAGAGGGGAAGCTCTTCCAACGTCATGCCCTGGTAGAATTGCTTGTACATCAGCGGCCTCCTTCCTGGACTCCCGCCGCCGACGCGGTGGGCGCGACCTCCGGCGGCGGCACATCCTGCGGACCTCGACCCAGGCGCTGGAGGTAGGCGACCAGGGCCACCATCTCCGAGTCCCACGCCACCTGGACCCCCTGAGTCGCCAGGTCCGCGGCGATGGCCTCACCCTGGGATTTCTGCCGTGCCTCGGCCGAGTCCACGTCCGTGTTGGTGTACGGCACGCCCAGCTTCTGCATCAGCGACAGCTTCTTCGGCGCGTCCTTCACGCGGATGCGGTTCTCCGCCAGCCACGGATAGGGCGGCATGTTCGAGCCGGGACTCGTGGCTCGCGGATCCATCATGTGCGTGTAGTGCCAGAGGTTCGGATACCGGCCACCCACGCGGTGCAGGTCCGGCCCGGTGCGCTTGCTTCCCCACTGGAACGGGTGGTCGTAGATGAACTCCTCCGCGCGGGACACGTCGCCGTAGCGCTGCGTCTCCGCCACGAAGGGGCGAATCATCTGCGAGTGGCACGTGTAGCAACCCTCGCGCACGTAGAGGTCTCTTCCCTGGAGCTCCAGCGGCGAGTACGGCTTCTGCGCCTCGCCATGCGCGGGCACGGCCTGCTGGATGAGGATGGTGGGCAGCAGCTCCGCCACGCCGCCAATCAGGATGGCCACCAGCGTCAGCACCGTGAAGGCCAATGGGCGGCCCTCGATGAGCGCGAACCACGACGGCCGTCCCACCTCGCGGTCCTTGCGAGTGACAATCCAGGCCAGCTCGCCCAGCGCGACGATGGCGCCCATCAGCACCAGCGCGCGCACCGGCTTCGCCCAGCCCAGGAACATCGTCACCGTGAGGATGGCGATGGCGAACACCAGCGGACGACCGGTGACGACCTGCACCCAGCCCGGCGCGGGCGTCGTCGTCGCGGTGGGCACGGGAGCCGGCGTGTCTTCCACCACCACGGTGGTCTCTCCGTCCACGGCCTTGCCCGCGCGCGCCGTCTTCCAGAGGTTCCACGCCATCATGCAGAAGCCCACCAGGTACATGGAGCCGCCGACGAAGCGGACGATGTACATGGGCCGGATGGCGAGCAGCGTCTCCACGAAGTTCGGGTACAGCAGCGTCCCGTCCGCGTGCGTGGCCCGCCACATCAACCCCTGGTTGATGCCGCTGATCCACATCGACACGATGTAGAGGAGGATGCCCACCGTCCCCAGCCAGAAGTGCGCGTCCGCCGAACGGGTGGAGTACAGCTTCGTGCCGTACAGCCTGGGCACCAGCCAGTAGAACATGCCGGCCGCCATGAAGCCGTTCCAGCCCAGCGCGCCGCCGTGCACGTGGCCGACAATCCAGTCCGTGTAGTGCGCCAGCCCGCTCACCGTCTTGATGGACAAGAGCGGCCCCTCGAACGTCGCCATGCCGTAGAACGTCACGCCGGCGATGAAGAACTTGAGGACCGGGTCATCGCGCAGCTTGTGCCACGCGCCCTTCAGCGTGAGCAGGCCGTTGAGCATGCCGCCCCACGACGGCGCCCACAGCATGACGCTGAACACCATGCCCAGGGACTGCGCCCAGTCGGGCAGCGCCGTGTAGAGCAGGTGGTGGGGACCGGCCCAGATGTAGATGAAGACCAGGGCCCAGAAGTGGATGATGGAGAGCCGGTACGAGTACACCGGCCGCTCCGCCGCCTTGGGCAGGAAGTAATACATGATGCCCAGAATTGGCGTGGTCAGGAAGAAGGCGACGGCGTTGTGGCCGTACCACCACTGTACCAGCGCATCCTGCACACCGGAGAAGACGGAGTAGCTCTTGAGCCCGTCCAGCGGCAGCGCCAGGCTGTTGACGATGTGCAGCACCGCCACGGTGATGATGGTCGCGATGTAGAACCAGATGGCGACGTAGAGGTTCTTCTCGTTGCGCTTCGCCAGGGTCCAGAAGAAGTTGATGGCGAAGACGACCCAGATGACGGTGATGGCCAGGTCGATGGGCCACTCCAGCTCCGCGTACTCCTTGGAGGTGGTGATGCCCAGGGGCAGGCTGATGGCCGCGGCGACGATGATGAGCTGCCAGCCCCAGAAGTGGATGTTCGAGAGCACGTCGGACGCCATGCGCGCCTTCAAGAGGCGCTGCGTGGAGTAGTAGACGCCGGCGAACATCATGTTGCCCACGAACGCGAAGATGACCGCGTTGGTGTGCAGGGGCCGCAGCCGGGAGTACGTCAGATAGGGGATGCCCAGATTGGCCTGCCACCACGCGAGCTGGCTGGCCACCAGCGCACCCACCGCCATGCCCACGATGCCGAAGACCACCGCCGCGAAGATGAAGCGGCGGACCGTGGTGTCGTCGTAGACGATTCGCTGTTGTTGCACGGAGTCACTCCTGGGAAGCCGAAGGCGACGACGGCCCGTCGGAAGACGCTGCGGGGCGAGCCGCGCTGTCCTCCTCGAGCGGAAAGAGCGCGAGCCGGTCCGCCTGCTCGTGGTCCCGGTGACGCATGCTGTAGATGAACAGCAGCACCGAGCTGGCCACGAGCATCAGGCTCACGAAGACCTGGAGCACGAGCACGTTCATGCGGGCACCTCCGTGGGACGAGCCAGGGGCACCGAAGCACCGCGTGGAGCCCGGGGCGCGGACAGGCTCCACAAGGTGAACAGGACGGTGGCGAGGCTGGTGGCCGGCATCGCCACGGCGGCCCGCAGCGGCGTCATCCAGCCCGCGAGGCACACGGCGACCGCCACGGCGTTGTATCCAATGGCCAGCACCAACAACCTTCGCACCACATGCCGCAGGTGACGCGACACTCGCAGGGCTTCGCGCAGGGAGGAGAGCCCCTCGCCCACCAGGAAGAAGTCGCTCTTGCCCGGCATCACCGGGCGATCAATCGCGGGGGTTCCCGCGCACAGCGCCCGCTCGAAAGCGAGGCTGTCGTTGACGCCATCGCCCAGGTACAGCGAGTCCGTCGCGCCAAGGCGCGAGACGGCCCACGCCTTGTCCTCGGGACGAAGGCCACCCAGGGCACGCTCCAGGGGCACGCCGAGGGAGACCGCCAGCTCGCGCACCCTCGCGGGTGCGTCGCCCGAGATGAGCCAGACAGCATGGCCCTCGGCCTGGAGCGCGAGGACCTCGCGGCGTGCGTCCGGTCGCAGGGCCTCACGCACCGGGAATGAGGCCAGGGGGGAGCCGTCGCGAAAGAGCACGGTGCCACGAGGCCCGTCGGTGCCGTCGGCGCGCAGCAGGGCACGGGGAAGGACCGGAGCTCCGCTCTCCGAGCCATGCGACGCAACGCCTGCCTGCGATGAGGCTGCCTCGTCTCCCGCATCGAGCCGTGACGTGAAGCCAGTTTCTCCGAGTCCCTCCTCGAACAACTCAGCGCCGTGGCCATGCCCCGCGGAACCTGGCGCGATACTGTCTCGCACGAGGTGCCAGTCCGCGCGGCCCAGGCGCCACGACACGCCATCTCGCACCCACTCCAGGCCCTGCCCGGGGTGCTCCGTCACCCGCGCCTCCGGAACGAAGCGGGCGCCCATCCGCGAGAGCGAGTCCGAGAGACACCGACTCACCGGATGGTTGCTGCGCGAGGCCAGATTGAAGGCCACGTCGCGCGCCTCCTCCGTGAGCGCATCGAGCGAGGCCCGGTCCACCAGCTCCATCCGCCCGAGCGTCAGCGTCCCCGTCTTGTCGAACAGCACCTGACGTACACGCGGCAGGCGGTCCAGCAGATCCGTGGAGCGGATGAAGAAGCCCTCACGACGCAAGCGCGCCTGCACCCACTCATAGGCCAGCGGCGTGGCGATGCCGATGGCGCAGGGACACGTCACCACCAGCAGGGCCACCGCCACCTCCAGCGCCTTGTCGGGTCCCGACGGCCACCACAACACGAGCCCCAATGCCGAGACCGCCAGCACGGTCACCACCCACCGCCGCGACACCGCCTCCCAGAAGCGCGTGTGGCCCGCGCCTCGGCCCGTGCCCTCCGGCGCACGGCGCAGCAGCGCCACCAGCGGCGAGTCCTGGAACGACTGTCGCGCCTTCGCGCGCACCGCCTCGCGCCCCGCATTGAAGGCACCCGCGGGCAGCGCTTCCCCCACGGCCACCTCGCGCTCATCCGGCTCTCCCGTCATCCAGTCCGTGGAGACGCGCGCGCTCGCATCGAGCAACTCGGCCTCCACCGGCACCAGGTCCCCAGGCGCGATGACAAGCAGGTCACCCTCGGCGACCTGGGACACGCGCACGGTGGCGAGCCGCTCTCCCTCCTGCCGACGAACGAAGAGCCCGTCGGCGCCATCGTCCTCCAGCAGGAAGCGCCGGTTGCGCTCCAGGACACGCTGCTGGAGCCAGCGTCCCACCAGCATCAGCGTGACGAAGGTGTTGAGGGTGTCGAAGTAGGCGAGGTCGCCGCGTCCTCCCCGGGCCTGCACCAGCGAGGTGCCGAACACCAGCAGGATGCCCAACGCGATGGGCAGGTCCAGGTGCGGCACGCCTCGACGAAGCCCCTGCCACGCCGAGCGGAAGAACGGCCATCCTCCGACGGCGACGACGAGCGTGGACAACCCCAGGCTCAGCCGCGTGAAGAGCTGGAAGACGTCTCCATCCTCCGGCGCGAGCCCCACGTAGAAGCTCACCGAGAACAACATCACGTTCATCGAGAGCGCCACGCAGATGCCCAGGCGGATGGGCAGGTCCAGGCTCGCGGGCGAGGGCCGCTTGCGACTGGGACCGAAGAGGTATCCGAAGCCCTCCACCATTCGCAGGAAGCCGCCCACGTCGAAGGCCCCGCGCTTCCACTGCATGCGCGCCTTGCCCAGGGCGGGGTCCACGGTGAGCCCCGCGCCACCGGGCTGACGGCGGAACAACTCGTTCATCAGCCAGACACAGGCGGCGCAGTGGATGCCCTGGACGTCCAGTTCCAGCGAACACAGCGCGCCCGGCATCGCCTCCGCGCGGGCCACCAGGGGCTCCAGCCACGCGAGTCCTCGACCTCGAGCAGGCTCCGCCGCGGGCGCCGTCTTCCCACCCGTGAGCTGGTAGTAGCGAGTCAGCCCCTGCGTCACCAGCAGGCCATGCACCACCTCGCACCCCGCGCAGCAGAACTCGCGCGAGGCCGTGCCCTCCGGCACGCGGCTGCCACAGTGGAGGCAGACGGCCACATGGGGCCGGGTTTGCGCGGAGTCGGGCATGCGAGCTGTCACCTTGCGAACGGCATGCCTGTTGCGAAGGACCCGTTCATGCCCATCGACGTTCCGCTGCTGCTGACCTCGCTGACTCCGACGCCGACGCTGGTGGCGGGCGCGCTCGGCGCACTCACCGTGGGACTCACCGGCAGCGTTCACTGCTTCCTCATGTGTGGGCCGCTCGCCTGCGCGGGGCTCCCGGCGATGCGCGGGCCCGAGCGACACCGGGCGCTGCTCGCCTATCAAGGTGCTCGCCTGGGGGCGTACGCGCTGGTGGGAGGCGCGCTGGGCGCACTGGGCGGCGGCGTCACGCGCGCGCTCGCCGTATCCACGCGTCCGTACCTTCCGTGGCTGATGGCGGCGGCGCTCGTGGCCTCCGCCCTGGAGCTTGGGAAACGCCTGCCCCCTCTGCCTGGGCTCTCGCGGCTGGCGGGCGCCCTCTCGCGCTGGAGCGCAAAGTTTTCGTGGGTGGGTCGCGCGGGCGCAATGGGTGCGGTGACGCCGCTGCTTCCCTGTGGCCTGCTCTACGGCGTGCTCACCGTGGCGCTCGCGAGCGGTTCGTTCGGTGGTGGCGCGCTGGTGATGGGAGCCTTCGCGCTGGGCGGAGCTCCGGCGCTGGTCGGCGCACAGCTGCAAGCAGGGCTGTGGAGCAAGCGGCCCCGGCTCTCGGAGTTCCTGCTTCGTCGGGCCATGCCACTCGTGGCGGCGGCGGTGCTCGTCTTCCGCGCGGTCGACACATCACCGCGCTGTCACTGAGCGTCGGCGGTCCCCACGCGATGCGTCGGGGTGCGCTTGTCGCACGCGGTGGCATCGGCGAGGCTCCCGGCACCTTCTCTTTCGCCCGCCGAGGAACGATGACCGCGCCGCGCACTTCGAGCACTCTCGCCGCGTTGCTGCTGCTGTCCGCGAGCTGCACCACCTCGCGCCCTCCGACACAGAGCGAGTCTCCGTCCGCGGCTGTCACCCAGGCCGCTGCCGCGCTCACGCCCGCGCAGGTGGCGCTCCGTGCCTTCGTGGACGCGCACTTCGACGAGCAGTTCCGTCGCTTCCCGCTGTCAGCCACGTCCGCGGGCGTCCACACCTACGACGGTGAGCTGCGCGGCTTCACCGCCGAGGAGCGTGCGTCACACCTCGCGTATCTCAAGGGCCGACTCGCCGCGCTGCCGACGGCGGTGGACCGCGACGCGCTGCCGCCCCTGGACCGGGCCGACTACGACATCCTGGAGAACCACTTCCGCGCGCGCATCCTGGACTCCGAAGAGGTGCGCTCCTGGGAGCGCAACCCCAACACGTACCTGAGCCAGGCCTCCGTCTCCGTCTTCCAGCTCATCAACCGGGACTTCGCGCCACTGGAACAGCGGATGCGCTCGGCGGTGAGCCGCATGGCCAAGGTGCCGGACCTGTTCGCGGCGGCGCGGACGACGCTGAAGAACCCGCCGAGAATGTGGACGGAGATTGCCCTCCAGCAGGCCCAGGGCACCCGGTCGCTCTACGCTCAGACGCTGCCCCAGGCCTTCGCGCCGGTGAAGGATGCCGCGCTGAACGAGGCGTTCCAGAAGGAACAGGCGCGCTGCCTCGCGGCCATCGACGCGTACATCCAGTTCCTGCGTGAGGACATGCTGCCCCGCTCCCAGGGGAACTTCGCGATTGGCGAGGAGACCTATCGCAAGAAGCTGCTCTACGAGGAGGGCGTGACGGAGAGCATCGACTCGCTGCTCGCATGGGGGCAGGCGGAGATGAAGCGCACCCAGACCCAGTTCCGGGAGGTGGCCGGACGACTGGGGCCTGGCAAGGCGCCCATGGACGTGTACCGGGAGCTGAGCAAGGAGCACCCGACGCCCGCGGAGCTGGTGTCCAGCACCACCGCGACACTGGAGGAGATTCGAGCGTTCCTCATCCGCGAGCGCATCATCACCGTGCCCAGCGAGGTCCGCGCGCAGGTGGCGGAGACGCCGTCGTTCAATCGCTCACTGTCCTTCGCGAGCATGAGCACGCCCGGTCCGTTCGAGAAGCAGGCCACGGAGGCCTACTACTACGTGACGCCGCCAGACCCGACGTGGAACGCGGAGCAGACCGAGCAGCACATGAGCTTCTACAATCATCATGCGCTGCCGCTCGTCTCCATCCATGAGGCATACCCCGGCCACTACGTGCAGTTCCTCTGGACGAACCGGGTGGAGTCCAAGGTGCGGCGCCTGCTGGGCTCGGGCTCGTTCTCCGAGGGCTGGGGCCTCTACACGGAGCAGATGATGCTCGACGAGGGCTACGGTGGGCGCTCGGGGCCCGCGGCCGACAAGCTGCGACTGAACCAGCTCGCGCTCTACCTCCAGCGACTGGCGCGCTACGTCGCGGGCCTGTCCCTGCACACGCGCGGCATGACGTACGAGCAGGCGGTGCGGCTGTTCGAGGAAGAGGCGTTCATGACGAAGACGAACGCGGAGCGCGAGGCCCGCCGGGGAACGTCGGACCCCACCTACCTGGTCTACGCACTGGGCAAGAAGCTGCTCATGGAGCTGCGTGAGGACGCGAAGGCGCAGTGGGGCCAGGCCTTCTCCCTCCAGCGTTTCCACGACGCGGTGGTGTCCTACGGCTACCCGCCCGTGCCCATCGTCCGGCGACTGCTGCTCGGCGAGGCCCCCGCGAAGGCGACCGCGCACGAATAGGACTCGCGCGCCTCACCCGACGGCGGCAAAGGCGTCTTGTCACGGCGAGTCCTTCGGGCGGGGCTGTCAGCCCAGCAGCCCCTGGACGACGGCCTGACGCATCACCTCGGCGAGCACGTCCATGCCCTGCAGCGTGTTCACCCGCCGCACCGACACGTCGCCCGTCGCCATCTGCGTCGAATCCGCCACGACGAAGGGCAGCGGGCGCCGGCCCAGGCGCAACAGGCGCTCATCGTGGAAGGCGTCCGGCGCGCGCTCACACAGCATCCGCATGAGCATCGTCATGTTCGCGATGCGCGAGGGCTGCATCGCGGGCCCCAGGCAGGAGTAGTCCATCCCGTGCTCGCTCAGCACCGCGCTCCCACCATCTCGCGCGAAGACATAAATGAGCTGCGACGTCTCCTCGGACTCCTGGCGCACCGTCTTCGCCCCCGTCCGAGGCAGCATCAGCCCGTGCGTGGCAATCGCCAGGCCGTACGCCTTGGCGACATCCAACTTGCTCGGCTGCTCCTTGTGCTCGCTCTGCGTCCGCACCGAGCTCGCCCCTCGGATGACCGCGACCACCTCGCCCCACGCCACGTCGAGTGACTCACCCGCGCGCGACGTGAACGTCACGGTGTCCGCGTTGAACGTCACGCGGCGCGCCACCACCCGCCCCTGACCAAGCCCCTGCTCGTCCACCGCGAGCACCGCCAGTCCCAGGCGCTTGAGCGACGCCACCAGCGCCTCCGCCGCCTCCGGCGCCAACCGCGCGAGCAACGCGGGCGGCTCCGGCGCCAGACGCATCCGAGCCTCCGCCGGCGCCATGCCCGTCGCGGAAGCCAGGGCCATCGCCGCCGCCTGCATGTCCGGCGGGACCTCCACGAGTGCGACCACCTTCATGTGCCCACCTCGGTCCCGCGAATCCCCTCAGTGGAGCACGTTTCGACTCAGGACCGCGAGCGCGCCGCGCGCAACTCCAGCTCCGTCGGCTCCTGGGACTCCGTGGGGAAGTCAGACGGCTCGAACACCTGGCGCAGCTCGATTCGCGAATCCGCGCTCCCCTCCGGGTGCGGACATCTCCGCGCCCACTCCAGGGCCTCCTCCCGCGACTTCACCTGAATCATCCAGAATCCAGCAATCAGCTCGTTCGTCTCGGTGAAAGGCCCGTTCGTCACCGTCCGCTTGCCTTGTGAGAAGTCAATGCGCGCGCCGCGAGAACTGGGATGAAGGCCCGCCGCATCCAGGAGGACCCCCGCCCTCACCAGCGCTTCATTGTAGCGCTCCATCTCGGAGGTAAGTGCCTCGCCCTGGAGCGCTCCCGCCTCGGTGTCCTGGCTCGCCTTCAGCAGCAGCATGAATCTCATCGTCGCATCTCCTCGTCGGTCCCAAAGGCACGCATCCGACGGCGTGCCCCTCCGCCATGAGCCGAAGCTCCATCCTCGCGACGAACGAGACACCGGCGGATCGACACCGCGGCATGACCCACCCGCGCTCCGGGTATGCGACCCCGTCCGACCGCGATGTCGCGGCCGGCCCTGGATTAATCCGGGCATTTTCCCGACGGCGAAATCACAAATGATTCCAACTAGTTGCGCGCCTCGGATGGGGAAAACAGGGGTCGTGTCGATCCCCTCGAAGCCCATTCGTCGTCGCATTGAAGCCGGGATTCATACCCACCGAGGCGGCTGACCGGAGACCCCGGAGCCTCCCCTTTTCCCAACACCCCATCAGGAGTCGTTCACATGGCCAAGCTCATTGGTATCGCTGTCGTTGTGCTCATCGTCGGCGTGCTTGCCTTCATCGCCACCCGCCCGGACAGCTTCCACATCTCCCGGACGCGGCAACTCGATGCGTCACCCGACGCCGTCTACGCGCTCATCAACAACTTCTCCCTGTGGCGCCAGTGGTCGCCCTACGAGAACGTCGACCCGAACATGGAGCGCACGTACGAAGGCCCCGTGGAGGGAGTCGGCGCCAGCTACCTGTACAAGGGGAACCGGAACATCGGCGTGGGCCGGATGGAAATCCTGGAGAGCAAGCTGGGCGAGCGCATCGACATCCGTCTGGAGTTCATCGAGCCCTTCGCCGCCGTCAACCAGGCGAGCTTCGTGCTCGAAGCCGTCGAGAAGGGCACGCGCGTCACCTGGAGCATGTCCGGTCCGAACACCTTCATGGGCAAGGCGATGATGGCCTTCGGACTCATGGAGTCCTTCATCGGCAAGCAGCTCGAGAAGGGCCTGGTGGACCTGGAGACCGCCGCACGGACCCCCGCGCGGAAGTCCGCGCTCATGGAGACCAGCGCGGCCTCGCCGTCACTCGCCCACTGAGGGACTGGGACTCCTTCGACGTCACCTTCCGGAGCCCCAGGTCCCCCCTGGGGAGGCACACCCATGATGCTGTTGATGTTGCTCGGCCAGTTCGGTTCAGCCGCGCTCGAGAATCGCCGCCACCGCTTGCCCGCCGCTGGTGCACAACGTCACCAGCGCAAGCGACTGCCCCCGTCGCTCGAGCTCATCCAGGGCGGTCCCCACCAGGATGCTCCCCGTCGCGCCCAGCGGGTGGCCCAGGGCGATGGCGCCTCCGTTGACGTTGACCTGGTCCAGGTCGATCTCCAGCGCCCGCGCCGTCTGTAGTACCACCGCCGCGAACGCCTCGTTGATTTCCCAGAGGTCGATGTCGCGCGCCTTGAGCCCCGCGGAGTCCAGCGCCTTGCGCGCCGCGAGCGCCGGCCCCGTCAGCATGAGGACGGGGTCACTGCCCACGGCGGAGACGGCCCGCACGCGAGCCCTCGGCTTCAAGCCGTGCGCGCGCACGTAGTCCTTCGACGCCACGAGGATGGCGCCCGCGCCGTCCGCGATACCACTCGCGGTGCCCGCCGTGTGCAGGTGGCGCACCGCGCCTGCCCGGGGATAGGCCCGGAGCGCCAGCGCATCCAGCGTCTCACCGTCGGGCCCCTCGGCCCGAGCCCCCAACTGGGTGAAGGCGGGCGCGAGCGCGGCCAGCTTCTCGGCGGTCGTGTCCGCGCGCGGGTGGTCATCCACCGCCAGCAACACCTCTCCCGTCTGGGGATGCTTCACGGGGAACAGGCCGCGCTGGAACCGTCCCTCCGCCTGGGCTCGCACGGCGAGCTGTTGCGAGCGCAGGCCGAAGGCATCCAGCTCCTGCCGGGTGAAGCCTTCCAGCGTGGCGATGAGGTCGGCGGAGATGCCCTGGGGGACCTGGAAGAAGCGCCGGCGCAGGTCGACGTTTCCACCATCTGTTCCGCCGCCATCCGCGTTGAGACCGTAGCGGCTCATCTGTTCGACGCCACCCGCGACGACCAGCTGCTGGGCGCCGGACGCCACCCCCATGGCCGCCAGTGACAGGGCCTGGAGGCCCGAGCCGCAGAAGCGGTTGAGGCTGAAGCCCGGGATGCTGATGGGCCACCCCGCGGCGAGCACCGCGTTGCGCGCGATGTTCGCGCCCTGCGCCTCGATTTGCGACACGACGCCCACCACCACGTCATCCACGTCCGCGACGTCCACGCCCGTGCGCAGCGGAAGCTGTTTCAACGTCTGCGCCAGCAACTCCTGCGGGTGCAGTCCGCTGAGCGCGCCCTTACCGGGTTTGGCTCGGGCACGAGGGGTACGGACCGCATCCAAGATGTAGGCATCCATCGACGAGCCCTCCGTTCGCGGGGTGGCTCCACGCCCGCCCGTGTGAATCAACCATATTATGCTCGTAATATGGTCGCAATGTGAAGGCGGCGGGCAGGCGGTCGGTCCCCGTCAAAGGGCGGCGGGCGACGCGATGACGTGTATAATGGTGTACAGCGAGGTGAGATTCGGATGCCCCATCCCCCGGAGCAGAAGCAGTCCACGCACGAGCGAATCCTGGAAGCGGCGGGAGGGTTGTTCCGCCAGAAGGGCTTCCTGGGGACGAGCGTGGACACGGTGATGCGCGCGGCGGGCCTGACGGTGGGCGGCTTCTATGCGCACTTCGGCTCGAAGCAGGCGCTGCTCATCGAATCACTCCAGCGCATCATGAGCCGACAGCGAGTGGACTGGCCGCAGGGGCTGGAGGACCTGAAGGGCGCGGAGTGGTTGAGCCACCTGGTGCGGCGCTACCTTTCGCGGGCCCACCGGGACGCGGAGGTCCCCGTGTGCGCCCTGCCCGCCGTGCTGTCCGACGTGGTGCGCGGGGATGCGGACCTGAAGGAAGCGCTGGCGCACGAGCTGAATCTGACGGCGGAGACGTTCGCCAGACACCTGCCCTCGGATGAGCGCGCCAGTGCACGGGAGCGGGCGCTGGCGACGTATGCGCTGTGCGTGGGCACGCTGACGCTGGCGAAGGCGACGGCGGGCACTGCGGTCTCCGACGAGTTGCTCAAGGCGGCCCGGCGCGTCGCCATGCTGGCCGCGGATTCGTCGAGCCCGGGAGACAGCGGCTCGACGCCGTGAGGCGGACTGGTGAGGGCTCCACCGGGAGCCACTCGCCGCCTCGACGTCATCACAAAGCCTGGAGTGGGTGGTGAGGCCCCGCAGTGGCAACCGCCGCCTCGACGTCGCGACGCCTGGGGTGGGCGGGCCCCTGCAGGTGTTGCCGCCGCCTCGACGTCACGAAGCCTGGGGCAAGCGCGTGAGTCCCTGGGGGGAGCTGCTCGCCGGCTCCACGTGATGAGGTTCGCAGACGGGCCCTGGCCCCAGGCCCGTCCCTTCCGGCGCGGAGCGCCACTCGTCATTCCGTAGGAGCGGCGCGCAGCTCCACGGGATGGGTCCGCAGCCATTCCTGGCAGCGGCCGATGCGCTCAGCGGAGGCGGGCAGCCCCATCTGAAGCAGGAGCTGCCGATAGGGCTCGAAGCTCTCCGGCGTCCAGGTGGTGAGCGCCTTGAGGTCCGCCAGCGCCACCATCTCCTCGGCGGAGCGCCCCGCCGCTTCCTGCCTCGCGGTGAGCAGCGCGGCCAGGGACATGCGCGCGGGCTCGGCCTCGAAGGCGATGGCGGCATCCGCGTACCAGGCACGCAGGGCCTCATCCACCGAGGCGTCCTGGGCCTTCTCGCGCATGCGCCCCAGCATTCCCTTGAGGAACTCCTCGTCGAGCGCGCCCTTCACGCCCCGCAGGAGCGCCGTCACCGCCTCGCGACGCACCGGGGGCGCTGAGTCCGGGGGCAGTCCCTTGAGGGCCTGCATCGGCTCCCAGAGGACACAGGTGAGCCACAGCTCCTCCTCGGGCGCGAACACGGGCGGCGTGGACGGCTCGCGCAACTTCATCTCGACGCGGGTGGCGCGCTCCTTGGCTTCGCGAACGATGCGCTCGGCCAGGCCCGGGTCTTCCTTCACGTAGTCCACCAGCGCATCCACATCACCCTCGCGGGCCTGTTGGAGCGCCTTGCGAGCCTCTTCGGACAGCGAGGCCTCATCCATCCCACTCGCCAGCGCTTCGTACTTCGCCATCCACTCCTTGTGGTGGGTGCTCCACTCGCGGAACTGGACGTCGAACACGAGGTCGAGGACGGGGTTGTCCTCCATGCGCGTCTTGCCCACCCGCTTCGACGCGGCGGCGAGCAGGCTGGCCGCGCGAAGGGCTCGCCGGTCCTCCGAGGAACGCCCCGGCTCTCCAGCGCGGCCGTGCAGCGTGGCTGTCAGCTTCTCCAGGAAGGACTTCGTGGCGAGGGCCTTCACCGTGCTCACCAACAGCTCCCGACGCGCGCTCGACGCGTCCAGGACCTCGTCCTCGGAGATGCGCGCGAGGGCCGCACCCACGTGCTTGTCGAAGGACTCGGCGTCGAAGCGCAGGCCGGGCACGGGGCCCCACTCGGCCAGCAGGCGGGCCACTCGGTCCAGCGCGGCGGACAGGTCGCCGACGTCCGGGTTCTTGAGCAGCTCCATCGCGGCGCGGAAGTCCTCTTCGAGCGGACTGGAAACATCGGCGGGAGGCGCGGCACGCGTGCGGTCCTCGGCGGCGTGGCAGGCCTTGTACTTCTTGCCACTGCCACAGGGACACGGGTCATTGCGGCCGGGCTTCTTCGTGCTCAAGGAAATGTGCCTCTCGGCTCGCGGGGGCGAGCGGTGGAATCCGCCGCGCACCGTAGCAGGAGGTGGACGGGTCGGGGCGAACAGGCAACTCCCCTCCCCGTCCAGTGGACGCTCGCGCGCCCGGTGCGTCCGCTCAGTAACTCGTGGCCTCATAGACCCGCTGGTCCGAGCAACCATTCGTGCTGGTGATGGTGACCCGTCCCAGCAGGTACGCCATCCCGGTCGGAGCGATGCCGCCGAAGGTCTCGATAGAGGCACAGCACGAGCCGGAGAACGGGCCTTCCTGGCTGTAGTCCTCGTCATAGGAGCCCGGCCCCATGTCCAAGGCCGCCGCGTAGACATAGGTGTACAGCGTCTTGATGTTGGTCGCGTAAGGCGCCGGCTCCGTCCAGCGTCCCTTCGCGGTGACTTCACCGACCAACAGGTGAGGCGCGTTGTTGAAGAGGACGTCGGGCTCGAAGACTCCCCCGCAGAAATCGAGCCCGAAGCTCGCGGCGCGCCCCGGTGGGCTGGAGACCTTGGGCGGCAAGACGGGAGGAGGCAGCGAGCCCCCTGGAGCAGAGGCCTCGCGGAGCTGGGCCTCCAGGGCCTGGAGGCTCCGCGCGTTGGCTTCGAGCCGAGCCGCCGAGGACCGCGGGGCCTGCTTGAGCAGGGACTCCCGCTCGGCGCGAGTCTTCCGCAGCACGTACTCGAGGCCCTCGACGCCAAAGCCGACACGCTCATGGCCGCCGCCGACCCTCGGCCGCTCCCAGACGCCTCGCTCCACCTCCGTCCACTGAGCCTCTGCCGGAGCCGGCTGGACGGTGGCGTCCCGTGCCTCGTCGCCGGGTGCCCCACCACACGCGACCATCGAGACCACCACGGCTGAAGCCACCACGAATGCGCTTCTCATCCACGAACCTCCTCGGTGCATGTCCCACGGGATTGCAGGAGCAACTCACCTAACAGGTCCGTGTCGGCCCCCCATCAACTGGCCGTCAAATCACAACCATCGGAGAAGGCGCCTCGCTCTTCCGAGGTGAGGTCGAGCTTGCATGCGCGGCCGGTCCGCGACGACAGGACGGCCGCTTCCAGCACGGCGGCCACTGCCACCGCATCCAGGGGTGTCACCGGATTGCGCCTGGTGCCTCGCACGGCGTCGCGAATGCCCGCGTAGTACTGGCGGTAGTCCCCACGGGGCGTCGACGTCATCCGGGCCTCGCTGGAGCCTCCGACGAGGAACCGCCCAGGCGAGGCGTCCTCGCCCCAGTCCGCCGCACCGGGAAGTTCTCCCGCGATGAGCCGGTCCGCCTGCGTGTCCATCCCGTACTTCAGCCAGGAGCCCCGGGTGCCATGCACCGCGAAGCGCGGCAGCCCTCCGGCGATGAGCATCGAGGCCTGGAGGACCACGTGTCGCTGGGGATACACGAGGGTCACCTGACACCAGTCATCCACGGCCGCGCCGTCCCGGTGGGCCGCGAGCATCCCCACCACGGTGTCGGGCAGACCGAACAGTTGAAGGACCTGGTCCACGAGGTGGGGCCCCAGGTCGAACCAGATGCCCGCCCCGGGGACGGGCTGCTCGCGCCAGCGCTGGCGGACCTCCGGACGGAACCGGTCGAACCGCGATTCGACATGGGTGACACGGCCCAGGGTGCCATCCGTGAGCAGGGCCTTCAGCGCGAGGAAGTCACTGTCCCATCGGCGGTTATGGAACACCGAGAGCACCCTGCCCCGCTCATGGGCGAGCGCGGAGAGGGCTCGCGCTTCCGCCAACGTAATGGTGAAGGGCTTGTCGACGACGACGTGCTTGCCGGCACGAAGCGCGGCTTCAGCGAGCGGAACATGGGTCTCGTTCGGCGTCGCCACCACGACCAGGTCCACGTCCGGGTGCGTGGCCGCATCGCGCGCGGACGGAATCACTGTCACATCCGGCAGGTCCGCATGGACGTCATCAGGCCGGCTGGACGACACCGTGCGCAATGACAGGCCCTCCACGGTGCGCAGCAGCGGAGCGTGGAAGGACTTGCCCGCGAAGCCGTAGCCCAACAGGGCGACGCGGAGGGGGGCGGGAGGGGT
>NZ_JABUMQ010000146.1:0-25917 GCF_013336645.1 Myxococcus sp. CA039A
CTTCCGTCCTCCGCCGGGCAACCGGCCTGGCCGAGGGGTTAGAGCATTTGGCGGCGTGACGTAGGCTGACTAATTAATAGTGGCCTGGCCATTAGGTTTGGGAGTAGGGAGCGGCCCATGCAGCTCGAGTCCCTGAAAATGTTCTGTGACGTGGTGGAGACGGGTTCCTTTTCGCGAGCGGCCCAGCTCAACCACGTGACGCAGTCGGCGGTCAGTCAGCAGATTCGCGCGTTGGAGAACCGCTACGAGCAGAAGCTCCTGTCGCGCAGTGCCCGGCAGGTGACGCCGACGCCCGCGGGCGAGCGGCTGTTTCGTGGGTGCAAGGAAATCCTCGCGCGCTTCGCGGAGGTGGAGCAGGAGATTCGCGAGCAGGCCACGGAGGTGGCCGGCACCAGCACCGTGTCCACCATCTACTCGGTGGGCCTGCACGAGCTGAACGCCGTGCAGAAGCAACTGCTCAAGGCGCACCCCAAGGTGAACATGCGCCTGAACTACCGGCGCAATGACCAGGTCTACGACGACGTGATTCTGGGCGCGGCGGAGATTGGCATCGTCGCCTATCCGCAGCCGCGCGCGGGCGTGGACATCCTCCCGTTCCGCGACGACAAGCTCGCCATCGTCTGCGCCCCCAACCACCCCTTCGCCTCCAAGCAGAAGGTGAGCCTCACCGCGCTGTCCGGCGTGCCCTTCATCGCGTTCGACCGCGAGGCGCCCACGCGCAAGGCGTTGGACCGGCTCTTCCGCGAGAAGAACATCGACATCAACCCGGTGATGGAGATGGACAACGTGGAGACCATCAAGCGGGCGGTGGAGATGGGCCTGGGCGTCGCCATCCTCCCCGTGTCCACCGCGCAGGGCGAGGTGAAGGGCGGCTCGCTGGTGGCCAAGCCCTTCGCGGAAGGCCCCGTTTCGCGCCCCATCGGCCTGCTCATCCGCAAGGGCAAGTACCTGGACCGCGCCTCGGCGGCGGTGTTGGAGGCGTTCAAGGCCGCCGCCAACCTGCCGGTCGCCGAGGACACGTAGTCGCTAGTACATCTTCCGGAGGCGCGCGGCGAAGAACCCGTCGAAGCCCTCCGGACCTGGCAGGGTCCTCAAGTACGCCTGGGTGAGCGGCAACTTGAGGCCCGGCAGCACGGGCGGCTCGGCCGTCCACTCCGGGTGGCTGCGCAGGAACATCTCCACCTGGTCCTGCCCCTCCTGCGGCTCCAGCGTGCACACCGCGTAGACGAGCAGTCCGCCGGCCGGCACCGCCTCCTGGCAGTTCTCCAGGATGCGCCGCTGGAGCGCCGCCAGTCGCGAGACGTCCTCCTCCTTGCGGCGGTAGCGCAGCTCCGGGTGTCTGCGCAGCGTGCCCAGCCCCGAGCACGGCGCATCCACCAGCATCGCGTGGAACTCGCCCCAGGCTTCCGGGAAGGGCTCCGAGGCGTCGTGCGCGTAGGCCTTCAGGCGCGACGTCAGGCCCAGGCGCTTCACCTCCGACTCAATCTTGCGCAGCTTGTGGGCGTGCAGGTCCACGGCGACGACGTCGTGCGACTGCGCCTGGTGGCAGGACTTGCCGCCCGGGGCCGCGCACACGTCGAGCACGCGCGCGTTGTCGGGAATGGCGCCGTACACGCCGACGAGCTGGGCGGCCTCGTCCTGCACCTGCCACAACCCCTCCGAGTAGCCGTACACATCCTCGATGCGGCCCACCGGCGGCAGGATGATGCCCACGGGTGAAATCGTCGCGGCCTTCGCTTCGACGCCCACTTCCTGCAACTGCGTGAGCAGCGCGTCGCGCGTCACCTTGGACGTGTTGGCGCGAATCACCACCGGCGGGGACTGGTTGTCCGCCACCAGCATGGACTCGGCGCGCTCGCGGCCGAACTGGCGCAGCCAGCGCTCCACCAGCCACTGGGGATGGCTCTCACGCACCGACAGGTGGTGGGCGACGTCCGTGGGCGAGGGCAGCGGCGGCGCGGGCAGCTCCGCGAGCTTTCGGAGGATGGCGTTGGTGAAGCCGGCGGCGCGGGTGAGTCCCACTTCCTTCAGGGCCTGCACCGTCTCCGCCACGGCGGCGCGCGCGGGCACGCGGGTGTGGAATATCTGGTACGCGCCAATGCGCAGGGCCGCCAGCACGCGGTCCTCCATGGCTTCCAGCTTGCGGTCGGCGAAGCGGGTGATGGCGTAGTCCAGCGCGAGCTGCCGGCGCGTGGTGCCATACGCCAGCTCCGTGGCGAGCCCCGCGTCACGCGGGTCCTTGGGGGGTGACTCCGACAACATCGTGTCGAGCACCACATTGAGATAGGCGTCCGTTGCTCGGACGCGCGCCAACACGAGGATGGCGAGTGCGCGGGGATTCATCCTTCGTCGAGCCGAGTCATCAAGTCCACGAGCTGCTCATCCGAGAGCTTCGTCGAGGGGAGGTGGGACAGCGTGAGGCGCTGGAGACTGTCTTCCAGCAAGTCCCTCTGGCCATGCTCGGCGGGCGAGCCGCCTTGGATGGCCTCGTATCGCGAGCGCGCCCAGGTGGACAGCTCCGAGGCGGTGAGCTTTCCGGAGAGCCGGTCCGAAATCTTCTGGCGCACCAGCACCCGCGTGAGCAGGTCCGTCGTCGACGCCACCGACTTCGACCCGCGTCCCAGCGTCTTGCCGGACTTGGAGGACTCCGCGGCGTCGGACTTCGCGGCGGACGGCTTGCGTCCAATCGACTTGCCAGAACCGGAAGCACCCTGCCCCGACGGGAGCGCCAGCGGCTTCGCGGGGACTCGCGCGAGCGCGGACCCCGTCGTCTCCGAGGCACCCTTGCGGCCCATCGACTTGCCTGCACCGGAGGTGGAGGACTTCGCCGACGCCGGGCTTTCGCCCTCCTGCTTGCGGCCCAGGGACTTCTTCGGCTCCGGCTTGCCGGGGGTGAAGACGCCGCTGGCGAAGGTGTCCAGCGCTTCCAGGTAGGGCTCGAAGCCACCGCCGGCGCCGTGCACCTGGAGGACACACGCCTCCCCGACGACGGACTCGCGGGCGGGGGGA
This sequence comes from Myxococcus sp. CA039A, assembly GCF_013336645.1. Classification (NCBI taxonomy): domain Bacteria; kingdom Pseudomonadati; phylum Myxococcota; class Myxococcia; order Myxococcales; family Myxococcaceae; genus Myxococcus; species Myxococcus sp. CA039A. The sequence continues at coordinate 3,010 of NZ_JABUMQ010000146.1, forward strand.
CGCAGCAGCACCTCGATGGCGGGCAGGCCCACCGCCTCCAGCCCTTCCTTGAGGGCGTACGAGCCGAAGAGGCTCGCCGGGTTGATGAGGATGCCCTCCACCGCCTCGCGCTCGGCGGCGAGCGTGTCCAGCAGCACGCCCTCGTGGTTGGACTGGACGATTTTCAGCGTCAGTCCCAGTTCCCTGGCCCGCGCGCGCAGCGCGGTATCCAGGTCCGACAGCCCGCGCGTGCCATCGCGCACACCCAGCAGGTTCAGGTTCGGCCCATGCAACACCAGCAGTCTCATGCCCATCCGCCTGTACTCGAAAAAGCGCGTCCCGTCCGCGACATATCCCCTAGGTGCCGAACGGTTGGCTGCCCACGGCCAGCTTGTGGCCCATGAGGAACTCCGCCGCCTTCATCACCCGCTTGCCCTCCGGCTGGATGTCCAGCAGCACGAGCGAGCCCTCGCCGCACGCCACCTCCAGCCCCTCCGGCCCCGCCGCCAGCACCGTACCCGGCGCGCCCTGCCCCTCCGCCACGCGCACGCGGTGAATCTTCACCAGCTTGCCGCCCAGCGTGGTGAACGCCCCCGGCCACGGCGTGAAGGCGCGCAACCGCCGCTCCAGCGCGATGGCGGGACGGTTGAAGTCCAGCTTCCCCTCGTCCTTCTCGATGATGGGCGCCAGCACCATGCCCTCCGAGGGCTGGGGCACGGGCTTCAGCTCACCGCTCAGGTACGCCGGCAGCGACTCGCGCAGCAGCGCTCCGCCCAGCGCCGCCAGCTTCGGGTACATGGTCGCGCTCGTGTCCTCCGGGCCAATGGGCAGCCGCTTCATCGCGAGCATGGGGCCGGTGTCCAGGCCCTCGTCCATCACCATCAGCGTGACGCCCGTCTCGGTGTCGCCGTAGGCAATCGACCACTGAATCGGCGCGGCGCCCCGGAAGCGCGGCAGCAGCGAGCCGTGCACGTTGACGCAGCCCATCCTGGGCAGGTCGAGGATGTCCTTCGGGAGGATGCGACCGTAGGCCGTCACCACGCACACGTCGGCCTCGAAGCGGCGCAGCTCCTCGGCGAACGGGGGCGTGCGCAGCTTGACGGGCTGGAACACGGGCACGCCTCGCGCCAGCGCCAGCTCCTTCACGGGCGGCGCCGTCAGCGTGTTGCCCCGGCCCTTGGGCTTGTCCGGCTGGGTGACGACAGCGACGACTTCGCCCAGGTCGAAGCAGGCTTCGAGCGAGGACACGGCGAAGTCGGGCGTGCCCATGAAGATGATGCGGGGTCGGCTCATGGTGTTGCGGTTCTCCTGCGGCGACGCTTCAAGCCACGGACTTGAAGGTGCCCCCGGTGGGATTGTCCACTGCTTGACGTTTGCGCGTGTGCAGTTGGTTCAGCGTCTCCAGCGCCTCGCGGGCCTCGGGGGTGGTGGCCACGGGCTTGAGCGCGGCCAGCGCCACCTCCAGGGCATGCGCCTCGTCGGCCTCGCGCTGGCGGATGCGGTCCACCGCCTCGCTGAACCGGTCGAAGAAGCGCTTCAGCTCATCCTTCTTCCGCAGCGGGCGCAGCCGGGGGTAGCGCCCGGCGGCCAGGGCCGCGACATAGAGACTCATCACATGCACGGGGCCGGCGACCCGGTGGGTGAACAGCAGACCGAACAGGCCCAGCAGCACGCCGAGCCCCGCGGAGCCCAACGCGGTGAGCCATAGAAGCGACGGCCCGCCGTCCACTCCCGCGCTCACGGAGGACACGTGGAGCCGGTAGGCCAGCGCTCCGAACACCCCCAGGCTGCCCGCGCCCATGCCGGCCAGTAGAAGGATGTACTTGAGCTGGAACTCCCGGTCGAGCAGGTACGTCCGGCGGGTGTAGCCCGGGCGCGACGCGTTGTGAATGTCGTCGGACATGTCGTTGACCAGCGTACCCCAGGTGCCGCGGCTGATTTGCTTCCTTCGTGACAGGAGGTTTACGACGGCGGACAGGACAACCCCGCAGACGTCCAGGAGCCTGCATGAGCCGCCCCATCGCAGCGTGGTGTGTTGCCGCAGCAATCCTCTGTCTCACAGGGTGCAAATCGGACCCCAACACGCCCGAGTACTGGGAAGGGACGCTGCAGCAAACGCGACGCGCTGAAGATCGGGTACGCCTCATCGAGGCGATGCGTTCGAAGACGAAGGTCACTGAAACCTTCCTGCCCATGCTGCACGAAGCGCTGTCGCAGGAGCGCAAGCCGGAGGTGAAGGCGGCGCTGGCCCGGGCGATTGGCGACGTGCATCACGCCTCGTCGGTGGAGCCGCTGTCGGCGGCCATCGACCCGGCGGCGGGAGACATGTCCGCGCAATTGGCCAACAAGGCGATGGTGACGGCGCTGGGTGCCATCGGTGACGTGCGCGCGGTGCCCGCGCTGGTGCCGCTGCTGCGCGCGAAGGACACCTACGCGCGCATCGAAGCCATCCAGGTGCTGGGGACGATGAAGGCGAAGGAGGCGGTGGAGCCGCTCATCGTCCTGGCCACGGACGAGGGCGTGGAGCCCTTCCTCAACAAGAAGGCCATCGAGGCGCTGGGCCACATCGGCGACGGCCGCGCGGCGCCCGCGCTCATCCGGATGCTGACGAAGGAGCGCAAGGGCAAGTCCTTCTACGTGGAGAGCAGCTTCGCGCTGTACCAACTGGGTCAGCCCGCGGCGGATGCGCTGCTGCCTGCGCTGGAGGGGCGGGACTCGGAGCTGCTCGCCTGGGCGAAGACGAACGGCGTCAACCCGGCCAGCTACCCCATGAAGGCGGCGACGGTGCTGGGCGACTTGCGCGAGAAGCGCGCGGTGGAGCCGCTGCTCAAGCTGCTGACGTTCTCGCACTCGGACGTGCAGATTCAGTCGCTGGTGCGGATGCAGGCGGCGGATGCGCTGGGCCGGCTGCGGGCGCCGGAGGCGGTGAAGCCGCTGTCCACGCTGGTGCTGGAGACGGACCCGACGGTGCGTGACGCGTACGTGCGCGCGCTGGTGCGCCTGGGCGGACGCGACGCGATGCCCGCGCTGGAGAAGGCTGCGGGCACGGGCGACTGGTACTCGCGTGAAATCGCGGTGAAGGGCCTGGCCATGCTCGGCGATGCGCGCGAGCTGCCGCTGCTCCAGAAGATCGCCGCGGCGGAGCCGGCGCGCACCGCGGCCGACTGCAAGGCGACGGGCGAGGAAGGCTGCGACGACGCGGCGGCGCTGGGCAAGAAGCGCGCGGACATCGTGACGGGGCACGCGGCGCTGCTGGAGGCGGGGCAGGCGTGTTCGGGCAACGCGGGCTGCTGGGTGCAGCGCATGGACAAGGCGAGCAAGCCGATGCTGGAGCGGGCCGCGCTGGAAGTGGGCCGCACGGGCTCGGGCGAGCACGTGCCCGCGCTCGCCGCGAAGCTGGGGGAGCGCGACACGGAGGTGCGGCTGGCCTTCATCCTCGCGACGGGGTGGCTGCTGGACGGCTCGAAGGACGCGGCGAAGAAGGTGCGTGACACCACGCTGCCGGACCTGCGCAAACAGCTCCAGGAGGAGCAAGGCGTCACGCAGCTCGCCAGCGTCAACGAGGACCTCCGTCGCCTGCTGATGCGCATCGAGCGCACCTGAGAGGTCATGAGCAGGGCCATCGAGCGGCGCTCTCCGCAATGAGGCGTCGCTCGACGGAGCACACTCGACGCCACGCATCACCAAGCGGCGCTCCCCGCAACAGGCGCCGCGCTACGGAGACAACTGGGGCGCCGCGCGCACCGTGGCGTGGTGGAGCACGGTGAGCTGGCGCACCAGTCGGTCCATCTGGGTGCGAGACAGCACATCCGTGCTCTCGTGCGTCGACGCGGTCCGAGGCAACGGGGACGGCGCGCGGCGGTGCTCCACCGCGAGCGCCAGGTCCTCCAACACGCTCCCCGCGTAACTCGCCACGGGGGACAAGTCCTGCTTCGCGTGCCACTGGCGGCTCGCGGCCAGCGCCGTCACGGCGGCGCCGAAGCGGCGCGCATACGCGAGCAGGGCCATCGCCGGCTCCAGCTGCCTCGATGAGCCCCGGTACTCGGTGAGCAGCCGCTGGAACGACGCCTCGGCGGACAGCAACTGCAAGCCCAGTTTGCGCCGCGCCTCGCGCACCTCCGGCTCCGCGTCCGAGCGCGCGGAGGCCACGCTCAACAAATACTCGCGGTCCGCGCGCAGCGCGTTCGCCACCTGCTCCGGGAAGCGCACGCGCTCCGGACTGGGCCACAACAGCCGCGCGCCCACGAGCGCGATGGCACCGCCAATCATCGTGTTGGCGATGCGCACCCCCGCCAGCTCCCAGTCGCCCGTCTGGATTTCGGCCAACAACACCAGCGCGGGCGCGAGCAACACCTGGAAGAAGGAGAGACTCATCGGCTTCACTGCGATGGCCACGGCGAAGAACACCATGATGGCCCCCAGCAGCACGGCCGGGTCCCTGACCAATGCGACGAGCCCCGCCGCCAGCGCACCACCCAACAACGTCCCCGCCGCGCGCTGCAACCCTCTCTGGAACGTCATCCCCGAATAGGGCTGGAGCACGACGATGACGGTGATGATGACCCAATAGCCATGGTCCAACCCCAGCCCCCGCACGAGTGCGGTGGCGAGCGCGGCTGTGACGCCCAGCCTCAGCGCATGGCGGAAGATGACGGAGTCCGTGCCCAGATTGTCCCGCAACGGCTCCAGCAAGGGACGGCCCTTCAGCGAGGCGGGATGAGGCCCCATGGGCAGGTCCGACTCGACGGGGCGGCCGTCCTCCAGGTGGTTGGCCACCTCCAGCAGGGCCTCCGTGTACTCCCGCAACCGGACCAGCAACGCCTCCGCATGCGAGTACGCCGCGCGAGCCGAGTCGGGCAGACCGCCCTCGGCCACCTGCGCCGCCAGGGCGCGCCGCACGCGCTCGGCATTCCATGTCGAGGGCTCCGACTCCCCCTTCTCCTGCTCCAGGGCGCGAGCGATGTGCCGCAAGTCCCGCGAGTGCTCCGAGAGCGCGCGCTGCACCTCCGCGCGCAGGGCGTGGTAGCGCGACTCGCGAGGCGCCACCTCCAGCGTCTCTGGCAGCGCCACCAGCAACGTGAGCACCGCGTCCGCGCCTTCCAGCAGCACCAGCAGGTGTTCACCCCGGTCGCTCTCCCCTGCTCGCTCGCGACGGGTGGACGCCAGCACGCCGCGGGCCTCCTCCAGCGACTGGCGCACGCGCGACTCCCAGTCGACGACCTCCACCAGATTGGGCGGCGCGGTGGGCCCCTCGAGCGGCCACTTTCCGACCGCCTCCGCGCGGTCCGCCAGGTCGCGATAACAGCGAGCGATGGCGAAGCGCGCGGGGCGATAGGGCCGCAGCGGCCACAGCACCAGCGCCAGCATCATCGCCCACAGGCCCCCCAGGATGAACAATCCGGAGCGGGACAGCGCGGCGGCGAAGTCATGCGCCGGCAGAGCCAGCGACACCACCGTGTAGTTGGCGAGCACCACGCCCATCAACCCAGGGGTGTCTCCATACGAGCGCGCGAAACCGCACGCCGTCACCCAGGCGAAGGTGAACAACACGGCGGCCCATGACGGCAGTGGCCAGGCGGAGACGAGTCCCATCACCGCGCCCAACAACGTCATGGCCCCCATGGTGACGGCCCTGTCGCGATAGGGGCCACCCCGGTCCACGAGCGTGACGAAGAGGCCCGCCATGCCCACCCAGGTCGCGGCGGGCAGGTGCTGCGTCGCGGCGACCACCATGGGCACGCCGACGGCGAGCGCGGCGCGAAGGCCCGCTCCCAACGCGGGACGCGCGGGCTCCAGTCGGACGAACGACTCGACGTGACGCCTGAGCGAGTTCATGGAGCGAAGAAGGTCCCCGTCGTCACACGGCTCCGTCCTGTTCGCCCGTCCACTCCAGGACTCCGGGGCCCGCCGCGGCGCGGAAGCAGTCGGAGAACCAGGCCGTGGCCATGCGCCCAGCGGAAGCGAGCGGGACTGGCTCGGGAAAACCTCGCGAGGCGCCGTCGAGCAACTGGAGCGCCTTGCGTGTCTTCGGAGGGAGCCTGTCGAACACACCCCGGACCAGCGACACCCGGTCCGCGTCGTCGCCCGCACCGATAAGCAACGTGGGCACCCGCACGTCCGCGAGGAGCGCACCGGCCTTGTCGGGTCGGCCGCCCAACGTCACCACGGCCTGCACGCCTCCGGGCTGATGCGCGGCGGCCACGAGCACGGCGGCCGACCCCAGACCCGTGCCGAGGTAGCCCACCGGAAGCAACGAGAGGCTCTCGTCACGCTGGAGCCAGTCGCGAGCCACCTCCAACCGGTGCGCGATGAGCTCCACGTGAGAGCCCTGTCGCAGCGTCCAGTCCTCGGCCATCTCCTCGTCCGCGGTGCGCAACTCCAGCCACAGCGTGGCGAGCCCCGCCGCATGCAGGACACCATGGAGCGCACCGCCGCCACCGCTCGCGTCGGCTCGCGCCGAGTCCGCATCCCCCGCGAGGATGACGAGCCCGCCCGCTCGCTCGGGAACGACGAGCCGCCCCGAGAGCAGGCGGCCGCCCACGCCCACCTCCACGTCACGCTGGTGTACGCGCATCGACACGCCTCCCACGAAAAGCAGGCCACCGCATGGGCCCGGGTCCGCCCGGTAAAGCTGGGACCCGTCCGCGCTTCTGGCAGCACCCTCTCTCGAAGAAACAGGGCAGCCCGGCGGGCGGGCGCTCGACGTGTCCCAGGCCCCGACAAGGTGAACGGCCGTTCCCTGAGGTCTCGCGACAACCATTCCCGAGCGGCTCGGATGGCATCGAAAAGACAAACATCCCGGACCGCCTGTATCTGAATGGAAATGAGCCACGGGCCCGCCGGGTAGCCCTCCCGCGCGGAACCTTCCGCGCCTGGGAGGAAACATGCGTCGAGTCGTGATGAGCGCGGCACTGATGGTGGGACTGGGCGGAGGCTTCACAGTGGGAGCCAGCCCGCTGTCGACCGAATCCGCGGGCCCGTCGTTCCCGCCCATCTGCAGCAGGAGCTTGTGCCAGCACCAATGCAGCCTGTCGGGAGCCACCGGCACCTGCTTCAACGGGATGTGCATCTGCACCATCGACCTGTAGCGGGCCTGCTGTCGTAAGCGCCAGCCAGATCTCCAACCTCGCTAGACTTCCTCGAACTCGGCCCCTGAGACCTTCGCACGATCAAGGGCCGCTTTGATGTCCTCGGAGACGATGAGAACTCCGGACCATCCCCAGGTGCGGAACACCTTGGCGTCACCCACCTTCGAGCGGTCAATCCGCAGTCCATAGACGCTTCGGTATTGACCGAGCTTCTCCGGCCGCTCGTCCTCGGGCTTCCAATACAGCACCTCTTCCGATGCCTTGTCGTCGATGCACCGGACAAGCCGTGTCGCCACGAGAATGAGGTACTCATCCGGGCAGCCTTTGATATCCACGGGTATCAGTTGCACGTCATTGGGGGCCAACTCCGCGAAGAGGGTGGCCACCCTGACGTGGACAACGGGAGTCATGCCAGCGCCCGCGGTGCTGTAGTCCAACCGTCTTCCTGGCTCATCGATGGGAATCGCCAGGCGGCCCGAGACCTGGGCGGGCCGTCCTGACGTAAACTCCCTGAAGTCTTCCAGCTCGTTGCCCTGGCTGTCGAGCGGCTCGTCCAGGGACCATTTCCCGCGCTGCATTGCCGGCTTGAGCCTGAAGTATCGAGATGGATTCAGCATGATTGAACGCTCAGACCTGCTCTCCTATTCATCAGTGCAGCGTTGATCTCACCTTGAAAGGGGTCATATTCATGCCCTGACTCTCAGCAAGAAGCTTGCCCTGGTCCATGATCTTCACTCTCGATGGCGCCGCTGTCACGGCTGCGAAACTCCTTTCTCGGTCCAGACGTGGGTGTGAACGCAGCTCCACAGTCCCGCGCGTCGAGTCCACCTCGTCGGATGGCCGTCCAGGAGCGGAGACTCTCCTCTCGCCAGCACCGCGACGCAAGGGTCCTCGGGGTTTAGGGAGGCCCCGCGATTTCCATTGCGAGACCCGTGTCGAACAAGAAGGCCACAGCCAGTAGGTAGGCCCTTCCCTTCAGCGCACATGAGAACCATTCTGGGGTTGTGCACGACGTGGGCATTGAGGCCCAATGGCGTGGGCTGCGAACTTTGCTTCCTACGTTCCCGGATGGCACGGCGGGAGTGAGGACCGCGCGCGTCACGCACTCCATTCGTGTCCAATCCATGATGTCCGCGGGGACCCGTGCCACGGTGTCGAGCGTGGATGCCTGGGGGAACACCTCTCCAGTGAAAAGGCCTGAAACCAGCGGGCGCGGTCTATTGTGACTGACGCCGTTGAGAGGAGATTGGCATAGAGAGTGAATGGGTCGACATGCATCAGGCCCATCGTTCAGCCCACCACGACCGCCAACAACAACCTCCGCCACTTCCAACAGCAATGACAATCATCAATTTCAGCCGTTCCTGGGGGAGCGTTCCCCTGCGCAGCGCGCTGCTATTCGCGCTCGCGTGGGCAATCCCTTTCTCCGCATCAGCCTCCACGGGCGCCGACCCGTTCGCCAACTGCTGTCCCAATCCTCAGCCCAAGGCTTGCACCATCACCTCAGGAGTAGACATCGGCTGCTCGGGGATGAGCTACCCCGAGGAGGGAGTCACCTACGGGCCTTGCACTCTCACGAGTACCAGCAAGCGATCCTGTAGTTGCGCGCCGGGCGCGGGGACCCAGGCATGTCGTGGCAATGGCACCTTCGGTGTCTGCAGGTTTACCGGAGGCCCGACCTACGAGACCTGCAATTCCTGCGATGACAATCACGATGGCATCGCTGACAACATCGCTCCCCAGAACTGCTACCTCGACAAGCTGGGTGCGTGCGCCTACGGGAAGACGGCCTGCTCGAGTGGAGCGGAGGTCTGCCAGCAGGTCAACTTCCCCGTACAGGAGGTTTGCGACGGCGAGGACACCGACTGCGACGGGAAGAGCGACAAGGACGAGTTTGGCTTCCTGCACTGTGGAACGGGAGCCTGCGCCGACACCCGCCACGCCTGTCTCGGCGGCGTCTGGCAGACCTGCACCCCTGGCACCCCGTCGCCCGAGGTGTGTGACGGCAGCGACAATGATTGTGACGGCTCCACCGACGAAGGCTTCGGCGTGCTGAGCTGCGGACAGGGCCGGTGCGCCAACTCGACCCCCGCCTGCAGCAACGGCCAGCCCCAGACCTGCGTCCCCCTGCCGGCCGAGCCCGAGCGCTGCGACGGGCAGGACAACGACTGTGACCTCGCGGTGGACGAGGGCAGCACGTGTCGCTTCGACAACACGTCGTGTGCATGCACCCCCATCCCCCAGGCCAAGGCCTGTGCCAGCACGGCCTGCGGAACGGCCCCGAACGGGTGTGGCGGCAACTACTCCTGCGGTGCATGCCCGGCACCGTAACCCTCCAGCGCCCTGTCCTCTTGGCGCCAGCAGACGCTCGTGGCGGGTCGCCGCAAGCGCGCTGGGTGCGTCTTTCCTCACCTTTCTTCTCTCGGGAATACCATGAAGCGCGCTTCTGCTTTCGCAGTGCTCTGGGTCTACGCCACGCAGCTCGCGGCGGGTTGCGGCAGCTCTGTTCCTCCTTGGAACGAGCGCCTTCCCGCAGGCGTGCGGCACCAAGCCGTCAATGCCACCCCGCCGACCGTCGCGTCCGACACGGTGCTCTCCTCCCAGTTGGATTGGGGCGTGGCGGCGGGGACGACAGTCGGCCAGGCGTCCGTCACCTCGGAGGGGACGGCCCGCTACACGTTTCCGCTGTGGACGCCGCCGGGGCGCGCGGGGGTGGAGCCCCGGCTGGCCCTTACTTACAGCAGTGACAGCGCCAACGGGCCACTGGGCATGGGTTGGAACCTCTCCGGCCTGTCCCGCATCAACCGCTGCCGCAAGACGGAGGCGCATGACGGCGGCCCCGACCGCCTCCACTTCGACGCCAGCGACCGCTTCTGCCTGGACGGGCAGCGGCTGGTGCTCCGCTCCGGCACTCATGGTGCGGACGGTGCGGAGTACCGCACCGAGAGAGACCTCTTCGCCCGCATCGTGTCTGTTGGTACGGGCGCCAACGGCCCCGCGACGTTCAAGATGTACACGAAAGAGGGACTCATCCTCACCTTTGGAGGTGAGGGCTCCTCCACGCAAACACAGGGGGCGCGCACGCTCACCTGGGCCCTGTCCCGCATCGAGGACCGCAACGGCAACTTCCTCACAGTGAGCTATGACCTGTCGCCCGCGGGCGACGAGCAACTCCCGGTGGAGATTCGCTACACGGGCTCCACGGTGCCTGGGGCGCCTCCAGCGCTCGCCAACGTCCTTTTCCAGTACGAGCAGCGCACGGACGCGGTGGGTGGCTTCACAAGCGGGTTCTCGTTTCGACAGAGCCGGCGGCTGAAGCGGATTGAAATGCGGGGGTCCACCGGCCAGGCCCAGATGGTCTCCCTGCTGCGCTCCTACACGCTAACCTACACCTATGATGGGCTGCCCGCCGAGCAGGATGGGAGCGCCGCGGGCGCCAGCGTGCTGACGCAGGCGACTGAGTGCGATGGCTTCGGGCACTGCCGCAAGCCCTTCGTCTTCACCTACGCCCGCGCGTCCTATCAGTCGCGGACGGACAGCTTCCTGGACTACGCCCAGACGACGGATTCGCTGTACCCGGGTGGCTATACCGACCTGCAGTCGTTCCTGGCGGCCGATGTCAACGGCGACGGGCGGGATGACCTCGTCTACCGCAAGCGCTCCGGCACCACGAGCGTGCTCTGGTTCGTGCGCTACAGCGACGGCTCCAGCTTCGGTCCCGAGCAGGCGATGACGTCGCTGCCGGTTCCCTCGTCAACGGGTGAGAGCACCACCGACGGCCGCTTCACTGACTGGGATGGGGATGGGCTGCTGGACTTCATTGTCTCCACCCGCAACGGTTCGCAGAACCAGCGCACCTTCCACCTGCTCAAGAACAGCGGCAATGGCACCTTCAACCTGGAGGCTCAGGAGAACGAGGTGGTCTCGGTGCGGCGCAGCTTCTGGACGATGGACCAGGATGGAGACGGGCTGGTGGAGTTGCTGCGCGCGGTGGGCAACCCGGCCGGCGGCAGCACCCTGTACTACTTTGGCTTCCGGCCGGGGCCGGTGAACAGCGGCGCGCCCTACACCATCCACCAGCCCGAAACCTGGATTGCCCCGGCGACGCCGGGCTTCCCAATGGACCTGGAGGGGACAGGGCGCACGGGCCTGCTGCTGCCGGCCTGGGACTTCGACGAGAACGGCAACCCGGAGATGGCGGGGGACAACTACTGGTACCTGGGCCTCAACGCAGACGGCACGCGAGATATGCGGCAGACGTCCATCGTCCGTGAGGACAAGAGCAGCAAGCGGTACCTCTTTGTCGACGTCAACCGGGACGGGCTGACGGACCTGGTGTCCTACCCCCAGGCGGGCGGCGACCCGGTGCTGTTGCTCAACACGGGCGTGGGCTTCGTCCAGCAGGCGGCCCAGACCTTCGAGCCCTTCGCCAGGATTGGCCCCTCGCTCGAGTACCTCAACCCACCGCCCGAGGGATGGGGCAGCGCGCGCAACTCCCTCGACAATGGTGTCCGCGTGGTGGACATCAACGCCGACGGGCTTCAGGACATCGTGCTGATGGACCTGGGCCTGGAAACGGAGCCCTATATCTTCTCTCGCAGTAAGGCTGTCGTGATGCTGTCGCAGGGCTCCAGCTTCGTCCCCGCCACGCTGCCCATGTCCATTGGCAGCACCTCGCCGGACCGAGGCATGTACCGCTCACTGACGCTCGACATGAACGGCGACGGGATGACGGACTTCGTGCAGCCCAACCACTCCGGGACGCTCAACCTCTGGCTCCGGCAGGGCAAGAAGCCTTTCTTGCTGCTGTCGGTGACGGACGCGATGGGCGCGCGGACGGAGTTCGACTACGCGCCCATCACCAACCCGGCCGTCTACACGAAGGGCACCGGTTGCCAGTACCCCCGGCCATGTGTCCGGCAGGGAATGTGGCTGACGTCCGAGCTGCGCCGCGATGCGGGGGACGGTCACCCCCTGCGCCGCATCACTTTCCAGTACGAGGACGCGCGCATGGACGCCGTGGGGCGCGGCCTGCTCGGTGTCACCGTGCGCACGGTGACGGACCATGCCACGGGGACGGTGACGCGCGAGACGTATGACCTGTCCACCCGCGTGGCGAGCCGCTACCCGCTGGCCCGCAGGATGCTCCACCGCACCATCCGCACCTTGCTGCCCGACGGCAGCACGCGCCAGCGGGAGACCGTCGTCACCCCGGCCTATGTGGAGCGCCCGGGGGCTGACGGGACGTCATACTTCGCCCTCTACACCCTGCGGATGAGCGAGCGGGAGTACGACGTGGGGCAGCCCACCCTGTGGTCGGTGATGCGCACGGTGGAGGACTTCGACCCGGAATACGGCAACGTGCGGGCGGAGAAGTGGGAGTGGAGCGACGGCTACGTGTCGCGGCGCGACTCCGTCTACGAGAACCGCGCCGTCCCCTGGCTGGTGGGCTTGCCCATGCGCATCACCGAGACCTCCACCACCGCCCAGGGTGTCACCCGGACGCGGACGCAAGGCTTCACGCATGCGCAGGGCACCGGACTGCTCACCGATGAGTTCCTCGAGCCGGACTCGGTCGACGCCGACCTGTACCTGGCCACCCATTACGACTACACGCCAGAGGGCCTGCCGCTGACGGTGACGAAGCATGACCGCAATGGCACGGCCCGGACCACCACGTCCGAATACGACGCCACCACGCGCACCTTCACCTCCGCCATCATCAACGCGGCAGGCCACCGCCGCATGACGGCCTGGCACCCGGGCCTGGGCGTTCCGGCCGAGGAGGTGGATGTCAACGGCGTGCGCCGGCGCTGGCAGTACGATGGCTTCGGTCGCCTGCGGACCGAGGACGGGCCCACGTCCTCGGACGTCTCCGTCGAGTATCTCCGGAACACGGTACGCACTGTGGTGGCGGGAAACGGCGAGGAAACACTTTTCCTGGACCAACTGGGCCGCGTGTCGAAGCGCCAGACGCTGGACTTCGCCGGCAACCCCATCGAGGAGGCCCAGCTCTATGATGCTGCAGGCCGCGTGGTGGAGGTGCAGCGGCCCTCACCCGCGGGAGGCGCCGCCCTGGCTCGTACGCGCTTCCAGCACGACGCGCTCGGGCGCCTTACCCGCATCACACTTCCGGACAATACCTTCCGGACGATGAGCTACTCGGGGCTGCTCAGGACCGAGACGGACGAGCGCGGGCATGCCACCACCACCGAAGTGAACGGGAGAGGCTGGCCCTTCCGCGTCAGCGAGCCGAACCCCGCCGGTGGTCTGCTCACGACGACCTTCGAGTATGGCCCGTTCGGTACCCGTGTGGCCTCTGAGTCCGTGGGCCGACGCACCACCACTGAATACGACGTGCTTGGCCGGCCCACCCGCGTGGTGGACCCGTCCACTGGGGCGTCGGTGATGCGCTACAACGCCTTCGGCGAGCTGCGCCAGTCGGAGGACGCGCTCGCGCAGCAGCAGACCTTCACGCACGACGCGCTGGGCCGCCTCATCCAGGTCCAGTCGCCCGTCGGCCAGACGACCTTCACCTGGGATTCGGCTCCCAACGGGGCCGGGGTCCTGGCGGGGACCACCAGCGCGGATGGTATCTCCACCGCCTATGCCTATGACTCCCTGGGCCGACGCATCCAGGAAGCCACTCAGGTGGACGGGGCGCTCTACGCCTTCGACTCCACCTACGATGCGCATGGCCGCCTGCGAACGCTCAGCTACCCGGCGGTGTCCGGGAGCGCGCAGCGCTTCCAAGTGCTCTATGGGTACACCGCTCGTGGAGATCTGCTGGACGTGCGAAACGCCACGTCCCAGGCCCTGTACTGGCAGGTGGGCGCGCGCGTGGCGAGCGGCCAGCTCAGCCACGCCATCCTGGGCAACGGGGTGGAGAGTCACTACCGTTACGACGACATGGGCAGTGTGCGCCTCATCGAGACAGGGCTGGGCACGTCCGACCTCCAGCGACTGCTCTATGCCTATGATGCGGGCGGCAACCTCACCTCGCGTCATGACGCCCTCTCTGAATCCTCCGAGGATTTTGGCTACGACGCCCTGGGCCGACTGACGCGCTGGACGGCGTATCAGAACTGCGGGCGCTCCATCATTGACTACACCTACTCGCCGGACGGCAACCTCACCGGTCGGTTGAGCGTGGAAGGCGGTGCTCCGAGCGAGACGTATGTCTATGGGCAGAACGGGGCTCCACCTCATGCCCTGACCCAAGGCCCGGCGGGCACGTACGGCTATGACGCGAGAGGCTTCCGGGTGACGTCGCCCGGGGGCACGCAGGTGGAGTACTCGCCCTACGGCCAACCCCGCGGCATTCAGCGCTCCGCGGACGTGCTGACCTTCCAGTACGACGCCTTCGACGCGCGCGTGCGCAAGATGCGCTCCAACGGGGACTCCACGCTGACGGTGGGCGGCGGGCTTTACGAGAAGCGGGTGGAGGGAGGCGTCACCCGTCATCTCTTCTCCGTCTCCGCGGGGAGCCAGGCAGTGTCGGTGGTGACCCTGGCGCAGCAGGGGACGGGGCCGCTGGTGCAGGGGGTGACGTATCTCCACCGGGACCTGCTGGGCAGCGTGGAAGCGCACTCCGATGACCAGGGCGCGCTCGTGACGCGGCTGAAGTACGACCCTTTCGGGCGCCGCGTCTTCCCGCATGCTCTGTCCAACCCTTCGGCGCCGGTTCCGCGTGGTGGCGTGAGGGAGGGCTTCACCGGCCACCTGCATGACGACGAGCTGGGCCTCGTCTACATGGAAGGGCGTGTCTACGACCCGGGCGTGGCCCGCTTCCTGACGCCGGACCCCTTCGTCCAGGCGCCCCACCTGAGCCAGTCACACAACCGCTACTCCTATGTGTGGAACAACCCGCTGCGCTACACGGACCCGACCGGGTACGCGACGAACACCATCACGTGTGGCGCCACCCCCGACGAGGGCTGCGGCGAGTACATCCAAGTGGGGGACACCACTCCGGACCCCACCCCCGACCCGACCATCTACGGCCCATACATCGGCTGGCAGAACGACACCTGGAACGCCACGGGCCCTGACTACAGGCGAAGGGGCCCGGGCCGTATCACCGCCGGCAACATCGCCGCCATGTCGCCCCGGGAGCAGCGGGCCTTCTTCAGGGACAACGGGGGCGTGGTGCCGGTCAACCTGGGTACCGATGAGTTGGAAGACGCCCAGAACCGGGTGAACAGCCAATTCTATCAGGGCATGGCCGACGTGATGCTCGTGGTGAGCGGTGCCGCTGGTACGAACCTCGCCGCCGCGCCGGCCATGAAGCAGGCGACTCTGGCGGCGACCAGGGCGACGGAGACCAGCACTTCTGCGGCTGCGGCAAGGGTCGCCGCGAGGGAGGCCAAGCTCCTGAAGAACGGGCCGGCAGGAGTAACCATCAATTGGCCGATGGGCCGGGACGTTGCGGCCAAGACAGCGAAGATGGCTGAGAATCTCACCGCCAAAGATGTGGCCGCCATGCGCAGTGCAGGATTGACCCGTGCTACCGTTAAAAATCTGCGATTGCAGTACGAGATGGCCCTTGAACATGGGGGAAAGAAGTTGTCGGGGAACGATCAACTGCTGCCCAGGCTGCGGTTGATGGAGCGGATTGATGAGCTATGGCCAAAATAACGGATATCGCGACGCAGGTTCGGCAGCACTGGCAGGAGCGGTACCTCGACATCCAGTCGGTCGCGACGAAGGAGATCGTGGACGCCTGGCGGTCACTTCCTGGCGTACTTCCGGAAGAATACGAGGCGTTCCTCCGCACCGCCGGGCTTCCAACGGATGCTGATTCCCGGGGGTTTCGTTTCTGGTTGCCCGAGGAACTTCGCGCGACCGCCGACGTGCTGAGGGACGCCGGGTACGGCTGCAACGCCACGGAGGCGTCGGTCATCTTCGCCGATTACCTTCATCAATCGTGGTGGTACGCGCTGTGGGTTTCAGGGCCTTGGAAGGGTTACGTGTCCCTCGTCCTGGGCCTCTATAGCGGCAACGATCCCCAGTTTCCGCTAGGGAGCCTGGAGGACTTCCTGCTGGCGTACATCAAGGACGACGATGATGTTCTCTGTCCGAAGGAGCGGGGGAAGAACGAGCGCGGCTGACGTGGAGGCGAGGCCCAGTTCCCTGTGGGCCCGCCCAGTGCCAGCAGTCCGCCACTCTTATGAGCAACAAGCAACGAGCCTTCGAGGTGCTTATGTGCCCCGAGTGTGCAGCCAAGCCCATGTCTTGCGGTGTCCCATTCTCAGACGTGTCTTCGGCATCGTGAATCCATTTCGAAGAGGTCTCGGGCCTCCTGCATGGGAAGGCTCGCCCGCGCCATCTGGTGCCCGCGCCTGTATCCCGCAGCTACGGCGACAACCGGGCCCATGAGCCGGGGCCTTCGCACGGCGTCGCCACCTCGCGCCCTGGTGCTGTCCCTACCCTGCTTCGCGCTCCGGCCCGTAGTCCTCCGCGTCGTCCGGGAAGGGCGCGGGCGCCTCGTCCTGGAACGAGCTGGGCAGCAGGCTGAACGGCAACAACTTGGCCAGCGCGGCCAGGAGCAGGAATCCTCCGGGCGCCGCGAAGATGGCGAGCGCGGGAATGGCCTTGGCCACGTCGATGAGCTGCGCGCGCATGCGGTGCCGCTCGTCCTCCGTGAGCTTCTGCCGCCGCGCCAGCTTCGCCACCAGCACCGCCAGGTCGCCCGTCTCGCGGACCTCCTGCATCAGCCGGTAGAAGTTCTTCTCCAGCGTCTCCTGCATGCCGGCGACCATGTCGTCGCCCATGGCGCTCGCCGCGTCCCTCACGGTGAACACATCGACGATGGAGCGGTGGCGCGCGTAGAACTCCGCCATCTCCAGCTCCAGCCGCCGCAGCTCCTCTTTCGGCACGTGCAGCGCGTCCGCCAGTTCGTCGATGAAGGCCCGCTCGCGCCGCGTGCGCCGGCCATCCACCAGCGCCGCCAACAGCGTCTGCTCCAGCAGGAAGTGCCGCATGTCCACGCTGCGCACCTGGCGCACCACGTCCCGCACGGAGCGCCGTCGCTCGAAGGACTGCTTCACCGCCGCCTTCAGCTCGGAGGCCATCGCCGCCGGCAGCTTCAAATCCTCCACCTGCTTGAGAATGGCCCGCCGCGCGGGTGTGCCCGGCTGCCGGTCCACACACGCCAGCCCCGTCAGCACGTCCACCAGCAGCGCCTTCTGCTTCGCCGCGAAGTCGGAGCGCCGCCGCACCTGCTCCTTCAACAACCGCCCGCTGGCGAAGTAGTCGATGGCCTGCCGGCAGAACAACTGCGCGTCCGCGTACTGCGCGCCGTTGTGCAGCACCAGCCCGTACACCGGGTCTCCGGCCAGCGTGGGCTCGCGCTTGCGCAGCGCCACCTCCACCTTCGCCACCTGCCGCTTCGTCACCGGCTTGCCCACCGCGAGCTGCCCGGCCAGCGTCGACGCCAGCTCCAGCTCACCGGACAGCACCGCGAAGAGGACCAGCAGCTGCTCGCCCCGAGGTCCGGCCGGCGCACCCACGTGCCGCGCCAGCTCCAGCGCCAGCGTCGCCAGCGTCCGCACCACCGCGTGGAAGAGCTGATCCTCCAGCGCCCGCGCATGCAGCTCCGTGTCCGGACCCGCCTCCAGGGACTCGGGAGGGTCCGCCGGCGTGCCATACAAGAGCCCACTGGCGCGAAGGGTGCGCCGCAGGTACGCCCGGGCACGGGCGCGTCCCGAGCCCAGATGCAAGGCGGTCTCCTCCGAAGCGGGCGTGCCCATGTGAGCGGCGACCGCTTCATTGAGGAGCGGAGTGAGCCACCCCGCCTTGCTGAAATCCAACACCGGAACACCCCCGGACCCGCCTCGTGACGGTCCGGCGTATGTAACCCACCCGCCCCCGGGATTCCACCCACCCTTCGGGGGATTGACCGCCCGGAGTCAGCGGCCTCAGAACCGGGACTTCTACGGTCCCGGAAGAGTGCCGCCCCGGACGAAAAGCCCGGCCTACAGCGCCGTGGACTTCCCGGGCTCCAGGTCCATCACCTTCGCCGCGCCGCGCAGCTTCTTCAGCTCACCCTTGAGCGCGTCCGGGTTGCCCTGGAGCAGCGGGAAGGTGCCGTAGTGCATGGGGACAATCGTCTGCGCCTTCAACAGCCGCGCCGCCTGCGCCGCCTCCGCGGGGCCCATGGTGAAGTGCCCGCCGATGGGCAGCATCGCCACGGTGGGCTTGAACTGGGTGGCGATGAGCTCCATGCCCGCGAAAGGACCGGTGTCACCCGCGTGGTACAGGGTGGGACCCTTCTCGATTTGAATCACGTACCCGAGCGGCGCGCCCGCGTAGTGCGACGGGCCCTTGGGGTCCGACTGGTAGCTGCTGGAGTGCACCGCCTGCACCAGGTGGATGGTGGCGTCCTTCACCTGGAACGTCCCGCCCGCGTTGGCGCCCACCGACTGCGCTTCAGGCAGGCCCAACAGATTCACCAGCTCGAACGAGCCGAACACCTTCGCGCCCGTCTTCTGCGCCAGCGCCTTCGTCTCGCCCACGTGGTCGAAGTGGCCGTGGCTGACGAGGATGGCGTCGAGCGCCTCCGGCTGCGCGGTGTCCTTGGGCGCCTTGGGGTTGGTGAGCCACGGGTCGATGGCAATCACCGCTCCGCCCGGGGTGCGGATGACGAACGCCGCGTGGCCCCACCACGTCACCTCCGTCTTGCCCTTCGCCACGGCCGGAGCCTTCACGGCCTCCGCCTTCTTCGGCGCCGCCGCGCCCTGGGCCGGGGTGCCCTGCGCCGGAGCGCCCTGTGCATGGGCCACCCCCGCGAACGTCACCAGCGCTCCCACCGCGACTGCCACGAGCTCGTTCCGCATGGTTGTCCTCTCTCGGGTCGAAAAATCACGACGTGACGCCGGGGTGCCCTCACGGCACGCCCCGGCCGAGCCGCCGCTTGGCACTGTCCGGGCGGCCATTCAAGGGCCTGGGTGAATCGCCTGCCCCTGGGGCGACAGATGCCTCGACGGCCGGGTCGCCGCAATCTCGAAAACCGCAGGAGGTTCCTTCCCCGCCCGGGCCGTCCCCTGGGCTAACGTCGGGACAGCCGTGGACCACCGATTCCAAGTCAGCCTCCGCGGGGTCATCGACCTCCTGTCCCACCACCTCTACAGCTCCCCGGGCGTCTACCTCCGAGAGCTGCTCCAGAACGCCACCGACGCCATCCGCGCCCGGCAGCACCTGGAACCGGAACACCAAGGCACCGTCCGCCTCGAGCTGGTGGAGAAACAGGATGGCGGGCCTCCCACCCTCGTCTTCAGCGACGACGGCGTCGGACTGACGGAAGAAGAAATCCACCGCTTCCTGGCCACCATCGGCGAGTCCTCCAAGCGCGAGGCCCTGGAAGACCGGCGCAAGGACTTCATCGGCCAGTTCGGCATCGGCCTCCTGTCGTGCTTCATGGTCTGCGACGAGCTGCTGCTGGTGACTCGCTCGGCGCGCGGGGATGGACGCACGCTGGAGTGGCGCGGCCGGCACGACGGCACGTACGCCGTGCGGGTATCCGAGCACCCGCTGGAGCGGCCGGGCACCCAGGTGTTCCTCGTCGCTCGCGCGGACATGGTGGAGTGGTTCGCCCCGGAGCGGCTGCGCCAGCTTGGCCGGCACTACGGCGGCCTGCTGCCCTTCCCCATCCAGCTCACCGTGGGCGCGGAGCAGGAGCGGCTGGACCTGGATGGCGCGCCCTGGCGCCGCGACTACGAGAGCGCGAGCGAGCGACGCAAGGCGATGCTGGAGTACGGGCGCGAGGTCTTCGAGACGGACTTCATCGATTGCATCCCGCTGCGCTCGCAGGCGGGAGACGTGGATGGGGTGGCCTTCGTGCTCCCGGCCTCTCCGCACTTCAACTCCAAGCAGAAGCACCGCGTGTACCTGAAGCACATGCTCTTGTCGGAGAGCGCGGAGAACCTGCTGCCGGAGTGGGCGTTCTTCGTGAAGTGCGTGGTGAACGCCAACGCGCTGCGCCCCACCGCCAGCCGCGAGTCCTTCTACGAGGACGGCGCGCTCGCCCAGGCGCGCGAGGCGCTGGGCCACGGGCTGCGCAAGTACCTGGTGGACCTGGCGCACGAGGACCCGCGCGCGCTGCAGCGGCTGATTGGCCTGCACGGGCTGAGCATCAAGGCCCTGGCGCTCGACGACGACGACTTCTACCGGCTGGTGATTGGCTGGCTGCCCTTCGAGACGTCGCTGGGGGTGACGACGCTGGCGGAGTACCGGCGCGCGTACCCGGTGGTGCGCTTCACGGCGACGTTGGACGGATTCCGTCAGGTGGCGCGCGTGGCGGGGGCGCAGGGGCTGTGCATCATCAACGCGGCGTACACGCACGACGCGGCACTCCTGGAGAAGCTGCCGCACGTGGTGGAGGGCGCGCAGGTGGAGCCCTTCTCAGCGGCGGACCTGCCGCAGAGCTTCGAGGAGCTGACGATGGACGAGCGCGACGCGGTCTTCCCGCTGTTGCGCACGGCCGAGCAGGTGCTGGCCCCGTTCCACTGCGGCGTGGTGGTGAAGAAGTTCTTCCCGGCGGAGGTGCCCACGCTCTACAGCGCGGACGAGGAGGGCTCCTTCCGACGTGACGCCGAGCGCGCGCGGGACGAGTCCGACGACCTCTACGCGAGCGTGCTGGAGGGGGTCATGGCGGCGGCGGGCGGCGAGCCGGCGCAGCTGTGCTTCAACCTGCACAACCCGGTGGTGCGGCGGCTTTCGGCGGTGACGGACCGGAACATGATGAAGCTGTCGGTGGAGATGCTCTACGTGCAGGCGTTGCTGCTGGGTCAGCACCCGTTGAACGCGCAGGAGATGACGCTGCTCAACCAGGGGTTGCTGGGGCTCATCTCCGCGCAGCTCGGCACGGAAGGCTCGAGCGGCGGAGAGGGTGACGGGGGCGTGGGCTCGGGAGGGCTGCACTGATGGCCGGCGACTGGCGCGAGGAGGCCCAGGCGCTGTGGGACCGGGCGGGCAAGCAGAAGTCGAGCGAGAGCAAGGTGAAGCTGCTGGAAGAGGCGGTGCGGATGGCCGACTCCCACGGCGACGTGGACATGGGCTATCAGCTCCGCGACGACCTCATCGACGCGGCGACCTTCGGCGGCTACCCGGACAAGGCGCTGGTGGCCTTCGCGTGGTGCCGGGGCCAGCAGAAGAAGGACCCGGAGCGCTTCGAGCCGGAGGGCCTGCTCTGGAAGCAGAAGTGGGTGGTGGGGCGCATCAAGGAGTTCCCCCACATCTCGCGCAAGCAGATTACCGACGCGCTGGACGACATCGAGCAGTGCTTCACCAAGGTGGACGCCGGCAAGCGCTCGGTGCTGAAGCTGCGCTACCAGACGGCGCGGGACATGGGCGACGACGCGGCGGAGGTGGACCGGTTGTGGGCCTCCTGGCTCGCGACGCCCAGGGACCACCTGACGGACTGCCGCGCGTGCGAGCTGGATGACGAACTGGACCACCACGTCGAGAAGGGCGAGTGGGAGCAGGCGCTGCGCAAGGCGAAGCCCATCCTGGAGGGGCGGGTGAAGTGCGCGGAGATTCCGCACCTCA
This sequence comes from Myxococcus sp. CA039A, assembly GCF_013336645.1. Taxonomy (NCBI): domain Bacteria; kingdom Pseudomonadati; phylum Myxococcota; class Myxococcia; order Myxococcales; family Myxococcaceae; genus Myxococcus; species Myxococcus sp. CA039A. The sequence goes on from NZ_JABUMQ010000146.1 coordinate 24,624, forward strand.
CGCTGGGCACGCTCTTGTATCCGCTGTTCAAGCTGGGCGAGCTGGAGCGGGCGGCGGAGATGCATCGCCGGGGCTACAGCCTGACGTCGAAGAACCGCGACTTCCTGGCCACGGTGGGCGACCACATCGAGTTCCTCACGCTGACGGGGAACCTGGCGCGAGGGCTGGCGCTGCTGGAGAAGCACCTGGAGTGGACGCTGGACCACGGGAGCTTCAATGACCGCTTCATCTTCCTCGTGGCGGCGACGTTCCTCCTGGAGCGCGTGAAGGCCACGGGAGACCGGGACGTGGTGAGCCTGCGGCTGACCAAGGCATTCCCGGAGCACCGCGCCGACGGCGGGTACGAAGTGAAGGCGCTGCACGCGTGGATGCTCAAGCAGGCGAAGGACATCGCCACGCGCTTCGACACGCGCAACGGCACGGACCGCTACGCGCGGCGGCTCGCGCGAATCCAGCGGCTCGCGGAAGAAGTGCGCGAGCACCCGCTCGATTGACGCACGGCGTGACGCGGGCTGCCCTTAGGGGGCCCGCGGACGCGCACGCGGCCCGAACCGGAATTGACCGAAATCCGGATTTTGCCGCATTGCGTCTGTGAATAAGGCATCAGTCCTTGCGAGTCATTGCGGGCTTCGCACTTCCATCCCATGGACTTTCACATATCAATAGCGCGCGCCCATCCCAGGCGCCCCGACGGATGCTTGCCATTCCGCCGGACCCTCGAAGTCAGACAGGACGCACCATGCATCTCGTAAGGCTTTCCCTCCTGACGGTGTTCGCAGTGGTCGCTACGGCTTGTGGTGGTATGGAGTTGGGCGAGGGAGGCACGACGGAGCCCGTCACGCCGCCCGCCCAGGAGCAGGTGTCGCCCGACACGACGTCGGAGGACGGCAACAACGTCAGCGCGTTCGCCGCGTGTAGTGGCTATGACGGCAACAACTACTGCTTCGCGGAATGCAACGACACCATCAACTACTGGTACGTGGTTGGGCATGTCTCCACGGTCGGCTACGGCAACTGCGCCTCGGCGGCGTTCGCCTTCTGCAGGTCCATTGGCTACAACGGCCACAATGGCGCCTGCTGGGGTTACCCCTAGCCGTCAGCCATTGACGCCGCACTCATAGACAGACGTCACGCCCCGCCAAGGTCCACCGGCGGGGCGTACTTCCAGGCGTCTCGACAGCCCCTCGCCACTCAGCGCTTGAGGTTCTTGAACGGGTTGTTGAACGGCTCCGGGCCCTTCTTGTCCTTGTCGCTCCCGCCCGAACCCGGCCGCTGACCTCCAGACTGCGAGCCC
>NZ_JABUMQ010000147.1:0-25883 GCF_013336645.1 Myxococcus sp. CA039A
CAACACCCCCAAGTGAGCCACCACCGCCATGACGAGCGCCCAGCCCCACCGGGCCCAGACGCCTTCTCGTTCCAACGTCTCGCCCAGGCGGAACAACTGCCCGGACGACACGCTCCGCTCGGCCGGCGGGACGCCCTCCATGGAGGGGATATTGAAATTGAGAACCATTCTCATATTCAGATTCCATAGAACTACGCCCACGAGCCAGGGCTCGTCAACGCGCAAGCTCGACTTGGGCGTATTTGTTTCATCACAGTGGCCGATACACGCACCCCGCGCGTGGCAAACCCAGACCGGGTGCGTCTCACAGCCGCGTGTAACTCCAGCTCAACGCGCGTCCCCCGGAATACGGCATGACGCCGTGAAACGGCCGAGAGTCCTCGTCGAACACGAGCGGCAGGAAGTGCCGGTCTCCGTCCCACATGGGCAGGCGAGGAAGCTCGTCGAGGGGCACCCAGGACAGCGTGCCCTCCGCGTTGCGCTCCAGCGGCGTGCCCTCGAAGGCGTCGATGCGGAAGACGAAGCCGAGCCAGTCCTCACCGTGCTTGCCGAAGCCTGGCCAGGACAGCGTGCCGCGAAGGACCATGCGCGTGCACTCGATGCCCGCCTCTTCGCGAATCTCGCGGCGCATGCACGCGCCCACGTCCTCGTCGCGCTCCATCTTCCCGCCGAGCCCGTTGTACTTGCCCAGGTGCGCGTCGTCGGGCCTGGCGTTGCGGTGGATCAGCAGCACCCGTTGCCCGTCCGGCGACATCACGTAGCCCAGGGTGCCGATGATGGGGGTGTAGGGCATGGCGCGGTCCTCATGACGCCGTGCGAGAAGAGCTCGCGCGGACGCGCCGCTTCATAGCGAATCCCGGGCGCCCCCGGTCCACCCACCACGGTGGGTCCCTCCCACGGCGTGACGAGGCCGCCCCTCCCCCGAGGGCAATCGACTGCCCACCCATTGACGAGGGCCTCCGTCTTGGGGGTGGCCGGCATGGCCCCTTGGCCCACTGCCCAACCACCGGCCTCTCGCTCGTGGCTTCTTTACGGGAGTCGACGCGTCGCGTTAGCGTGTAGCGACACAGCGATGACCTCCCGCGTCAGGCGGGAAAGGGGAAGTTGATGACCGCGATCCTCCCCGGCCGGTACGGCCTCTACGAGCCCGAGACCGAACACGATGCCTGCGGAGTGGGCTTCGTGGCTCACCTGCGAGGTGAGCGCTCTCGAGGCATTGTCGAGGACGCCCTGGAGCTGCTCAACCGCCTGAGTCACCGGGCGGCCGCGGGGAAGGATCCTCGAACGGGAGACGGCGCCGGCATCCTCGTCCAGTTGCCGCACCGCTTCTTCGAGCATGAGGCGCCGGAGCTGGGCTTCGAGCTGCCTCCGCGTCGACAGTACGGCGTGGCGCAGGTGTTCCTGCCGCAGGAGGTCGAAGCCCGGGCCGCGTGCGAGGCGGTGCTGGAGGAGGTCGTCGCCGAGGAGGGGCAGCGCGTGCTCGGCTGGCGCGACGTCCCGGTGGCGCCGGAGCACCTGGGGCCGGTGGCTCGCGAGGCCGCGCCCGTCATCCGCCAGCTCTTCATCGCCCGGCGCCGCGTGGTGCCCAGCGCGTTCGAGCGCAAGCTGTACCGCATCCGCAAGCTGACGGAGAACCGCGTGCTGGCGCGCGGCGTGGACCCGATGGGCCGCTTCCATCTGGCCAGCCTCTCCTCGGAGACGCTCGTCTACAAGGGGCTGCTGCTTCCCGCAGACCTGCCGCGCTTCTACCCGGACCTCCAGCACACGGAGTTCGTCAGCGCGCTGGGGCTGGTGCACTCGCGCTTCTCCACCAACACGTTCCCCACGTGGGAGCTGGCGCAGCCGTTCCGCTTCATCGCGCACAACGGCGAAATCAACACCCTGCGTGGCAATCGCAACTGGATGACGGCGCGACGCGGACTGCTCCAGACGGCGCGGCTGGGCGGGAGCCTGGAGCCGCTGTGGCCCATCATCGTCCCGGGCAAGAGCGACTCCGCGCAGTTCGACAACATGGTGGAGCTGCTCTACCTGGGCGGCCGCACCCTGCCCCACGCGATGATGATGATGATTCCGGAGGCGTGGGAGGGCGACGCGCTGATGTCGGACGAGAAGCGCGCGTTCTACGAGTACTCCTCCGCGCTCTTGGAGCCGTGGGACGGGCCCGCGGCCATCGCCTTCACGGACGGGCAGCTCATCGGCGCGACGTTGGACCGCAACGGGCTGCGGCCAGCGCGCTACCTCGTCACCGAGGATGACCGCATCATCCTCGCCTCGGAGACGGGCGTCATCGACGTGCCTCCCTCGCAGGTGCGGCGCAAGGGGCGCCTGACGCCGGGCCGCATGTTGCTGGTGGACACCACCGAGGGCCGCATCTTGGAGGACGAGGAGGTGAAGCGCGACATCAGCACGCGCTGGCCCTACCGTCGCTGGCTCCAACGCAACGTCTTCACCTTCGACGACCTGCCCACCATCGCCGCGCCGGAGCGGCTGCGCGGCGACGAACTGACGCGGCTCCAGGGCGCGTTCGGCTACACGGTGGAGGACATCCGCTCGGTCATCACCCCCATGGCGGAGACGGGCAAGGAGCCGGTGGGCTCCATGGGCACGGACACGCCGCTGGCGGTGCTCAGCGACCAGGCCCCCAGCCTCTTCTCGTACTTCCACCAGCTCTTCGCGCAGGTGACGAACCCGCCCATCGACCCGCTGCGCGAGTCGCTGGTGATGACGCTGGCGACGGCGCTGGGCCCGGAGAGCAACACCTTCGAGGAGACGCCCGAGCAGTGCCACCGGCTCTCGCTGCCCGGCCCCATCCTCACCAACGGGCAGCTCGCGCGGCTGGCCTCCATCCACGGCGAGGGCCTGTTCGAGACGAAGCGCCTGTCGCTGCTCTATCCCCTGGACGGCGGAGAGGGCGCGCTGGAAGCGGCGGTGGAGAAGCTGTGCGCGGCGGCGGTCGACGCGGTGGACGCGGGCGCGAGCATCCTGCTCCTGAGCGACCGGGGCGTGGACGTCACGCACGCGGCCATCCCCGCCCTGCTGGCCATGTCCGCGGTGCACCAGCGCCTGGTCCGTGACGGCATCCGCATGTACACGGGCCTCCTGCTGGAGACGGCGGAGGCGCGCGAGGTGCATCACTTCGCCTGCCTCTTCAGCTACGGCGCGGCGGCGGTGAATCCGTACCTGGCGCTGGACACGGTGCGGGCGATGGCGGACGGGGGCGAGCTGGGGGTGGACGCGGAGAAGGCGCAGGAGCGCTTCATCCACGCCGTGGAGGAAGGACTGATGAAGGTGATGTCCAAGATGGGCATCTCCACGCTCCAGTCCTACCGAGGCTCTCAGTTGTTCGAAGCGGTGGGACTTCAGCGCGGCCTGATTGAACGCCACTTCACCGGTACGCCCTCCCGAGTGGAAGGCGTGGGCCTGCCCGAGCTGGGACGAGAGGTCGCGGAGCGCCACGCGCGCGGCTTCGAGACAGCGGAGGGCCAGGTCCCCGTGGGCGGCCAGTACCGCTGGCGCCGACAGGGCGAGCGACACAAGTGGAACCCGGCGACAATCGCCAAGCTCCAGGCGGCGGTGCGCGGCAACGACGCGGCGCAGTTCGCGGAGTACTCGCGGCTGGCGGACGACGAGACGCACGAGCACTGTAACCTGCGCGGTCTCCTGGAGGTCGTGACCGAGGGTTGTCGTCCCGTCCCCCTGGAAGAAGTAGAGCCGGCCCTGTCGCTGGCGCGTCGCTTCGTCACGGGCGCCATGTCCTTCGGCTCCATCAGCGCGGAGGCCCACGAGACGCTGGCCATCGCGATGAACCGGCTGGGTGGCAGGTCCAACAGCGGCGAGGGCGGCGAGGAGTCCCGGCGCTACCTGCCGGACGAACATGGCGACCTGCGCCGCAGCGCCATCAAGCAGGTGGCGAGCGCGCGCTTCGGTGTCACCACCGAGTACCTGGTCAACGCGGACGAGCTGCAGATCAAGGTCGCCCAGGGCGCCAAGCCCGGCGAGGGCGGACAGCTTCCGGGCCACAAGGTGGACGAGCGCATCGCCAAGGTCCGCTGGTCCACGCCGGGCGTGACGCTCATCTCCCCTCCTCCGCACCACGACATCTATTCCATCGAGGACCTGGCGCAGCTCATCTACGACCTCCAGTCCACCAACCCGAAGGCGCGGGTGAGCGTGAAGCTGGTGAGCGAGGTGGGCGTGGGCACCATCGCCGCGGGCGTGGCGAAGGCGGGCGCGGGCTGCGTCGTCATCTCCGGCTACGAGGGCGGCACGGGCGCCTCGCCGATTTCGAGCATCCACCACGCGGGTCTGCCGTGGGAGCTGGGCCTCGCGGAGACGCAGCAGGTGCTGGTGCACAACGGCCTTCGCTCGCGCATCCGAGTGCAGGCGGACGGCGGCCTGCGCACCGCGCGCGACGTGCTGGTGGCCGCGCTGCTGGGCGCCGAGGAGTTCGGCATGGCCACCGCGAGCCTCGTGGCCGTGGGCTGCATCATGCTGCGCAAGTGCCACCTCAACACGTGCTCGGCCGGCATCGCCACGCAGGACGGAGCGCTGCGAGAGCGCTTCCAGGGCAAGCCCGAGGACGTGGTGAACTTCTTCCTGCTCATCGCGGAGGACCTGCGGCGCAAGATGGCGGCGCTGGGGGCTCGGACGATGGAGGAACTGGTGGGCCGGGTGGACCTGCTGCGCCAGCGCGCGGCGGTGGACCACTGGAAGGCGCGACGCGTGGACCTCTCCGCGCTGCTGGCCGCGCCCGCTGCTCCGGAGAGCGAGCCCCGTCACTGCACGGTGCCCCGCTCCAAGGATGTGTCGGACCACCTGGACCACGAGCTGCTTCGCGACGCGAAGGCGGTGATCGACGGTGGGCCCGCCATGCTGTTGACGCGGCCGGTGAGCAATACGCATCGCGCGGTGGGCGCCATGCTGTCCGGAGAGATCGCCAAGAAGTATGGGGCGCGAGGGCTCCCGGACGGACGGCTGCACGTGCGGATGAAGGGCTCGGCGGGCCAGAGCTTCGGCGCGTTCCTGGTCTCCGGCGTCACGCTGGAGCTGGAGGGAGACGCCAACGACTACGTGGGCAAGGGCCTCTCGGGCGGACGCATCATCGTCTACCCGCACCAGTCCAGCCGCTTCGTGGCGGAGGAGAACGTGCTGGTGGGCAACACGGCCCTCTACGGCGCCACGGCGGGCGAGGTGTACCTGCGAGGACTCGCGGGTGAGCGCTTCGCGGTGCGCAACAGCGGCGCGCAGGCGGTGGTGGAGGGCGTGGGAGACCACGGCTGCGAGTACATGACGGGCGGCGTGGTGGTGGTGCTGGGCCCCACGGGCCGCAACTTCGCGGCGGGCATGAGCGGCGGCACCGCGTACGTGTTGGACAAGGAGTCGACCTTCCGACAGCGGTGTAACCTCGAGATGGTGGAGCTGGAGTCGCTGGTGGACGAGTCGGAGATCTGGCTCGTGCACGGCATGGTCGAGCGACACCTGCGGCATACGCACAGCGCGCTGGCGCGGCGGGTGCTCGACAACTGGGAGCTGATGGTGCCCCGGTTCGTGAAGGTGATGCCGACGGACTACAAGCGCGTGTTGCAGGCGCGACGCGCGGCGAAGAAGCCACCGGAGACCTCGGTGGGGGCGCAGCTCCAACACGTCGTCGGCGGGAGGGGCTGAACCATGGGCAAGCCGACCGGATTCATGGAGTGGGCCCGCGTCCACCCGCACAAGCGCGAGAAGCAGGAGCGGCTGGGCGACTATCGGGAGTTCGCGCTGCCGCTGGCTCCCGAGGAAGCGAAGCGACAGGCCGGGCGCTGCATGGACTGTGGCGTCCCCTTCTGTCACCAGGGCTGTCCGCTCGGGAACCTCATCCCGGACTTCAACGAGGCCGTGTACCGGGGCCGCTGGCGCGAGGCGTACGACATCCTCACCCGCACCAACGGCTTCCCGGAGATGACGGGCCGGCTGTGCCCCGCGCCGTGCGAGGCGGCGTGCGTGCTGGCCATCGACCGCGACGCGGTGACCATCGAGCAGATGGAGAAGGAGATCGCCGAGCGCGCCTTCACGGAGGGCTGGGTGAAGCCCCGGCCTCCCACCCGGCGCACGGGGCGCACCGTGGGCGTGGTGGGCTCGGGTCCCGCGGGGCTGGCGGCGGCGGCGCAGCTCAATGCGGCCGGTCACAGCGTCACCGTGTACGAGCGCGACCCGAAGGCCGGAGGGCTGCTGCGCTACGGGATTCCGGACTTCAAGTTGGAGAAGTCCGTGGTGGACCGTCGCCTCGCGCTGATGGAGGCGGAGGGCGTGGTGTTCCGCACCGGCGTGGACGTGGGTGGCTCGGTGAGCTTCCGTGAGCTGCGCGGGCGACATGACGCGCTGCTGCTGGCGATGGGCGCGCGACGGGCGCGTGAGCTGGAGGTGCCCGGGCGCGAACTGAGCGGCGTGGTGCAGGCCATGGAGTACCTGGAGCACCAGAACCGGCTCGTGGATGGGCACGGTGAACAGCAGGAGCGACTGAACGCGGCCGGCAAGCGCGTGGTCATCCTGGGAGGTGGTGACACGGGCTCGGACTGCCTGGGCACGGCGCTGCGGCAGGGCGCGAAGAGCGTGCAGCAAATCGAGCTGTTCCCCGCGCCTCCCTCCGTGCGCGCGCTGGACAACCCGTGGCCCCGGTGGCCGGTGGTCTTCCGCACGTCGTCGAGCCAGGAGGAAGGCGGCGAGCGCGGCTTCGCGATGCAGACGAAGCGACTGGTCGGCACGGACGGGAAGCTGGAGGCCCTGCACGCCGTGAAGGTGGAGGTGCAGCGCGCGGTCGGCGGCGGCCCGAGGCTGGTGGAGGTTCCCGACTCCGAGACGACGCTCGAGGTGGACCTGCTGATCCTGGCGATGGGCTTCACCGGCCCGGAGACGACGGGACTCGTGGACGACCTGGGCGTGGCGCTCTCGCCTCGCGGCACGGTGCAGGTGGACAAGCGCTTCGCCACCTCGGCGGATGGTGTCTACAGCGCGGGGGATGCCAGCCGGGGCGCGAGCCTCATCGTCTGGGCCCTGTCCGATGGCCGCGAGGCGGCGAAGTCCATCGACGCGTATCTGTCCGGCGGTGTGTCGGTGTTGCCGACACGCGGCGCGGACAGTCCGTTCTGAGCGTCAGGGTTCGAAAGTCTGGAGCTGAAGTCCCTCGGCGACAAGCTCGGCCACGGTGACGCGCTGGTCGAGCCGCTCGAGCGGGCAGCCCCAGAGCGCGACGATGGCGCGGTCCAGCATTGGCGCGAGTTGGAGCGCGGACCTGGCGTGAGCGGCCAACGCATCCGCCACGTCCTCGGCCATGGGCCTCAGCTCGGTCGGCATCTTTCGATGGAAGATGGAGAGCTGAAAGGGGTGCCCCTCCAGCACTCCCGACGCCCGTTCGGGCAGCGCCAGGAGCCGGCCGCGCATCAGCCACGCGCGTGCCAGGCCATCGAACCAATCCGGCGAGTCGACGACACCGAGCGCTTTGAGCAGTTCGGCACCTGACGTCTGCTCCCGCATCGCCTGGTACTGAGGAAGATTCACGAGCCCGAGGCGCTCGAACAACGCGAGGCTCAGCGGCCGATACCACCCCGCGAGGTCCTCCTGCTTCTGCTCCAGCATCCACGCCAGGTCCGCGCAGAGCGTCACAAGGTCCGCGGGCTGGAGGTTCGCCAGGGGCCGGAGTTCGCAGTAGTGGCGGGGAGTAAACGGCGTCAGGAAGGTCGACAGGTCGTTGATGGACGTGGACATGTTGGACCCCAGGACCAGGTTGAGGTCTCAAGGCTGACATTGCTCCCTCCACCGTGGCGCACTTCTCGACGCGGCTTCGGCCGCTGAGTCGCCTCGAACCGACCGTGGCGATGTGCCCGAGCGCTCAATTCCCCGTCCCTGGAGGGTGGGTTTTCACGAGGCGGGAGCAAGCCACCTTTGGCGCCCACTCGCGCGAGAAATGTCGCGCGAAGAACGGTGTCCCTCATGGCGTTGCCGCTCCTGCCTTTGTCACTGCTCCTCACGTTGCTGGTCTCCGCGCTCTGCTGTGGCGGAGGAGATGCGGACACCCTGTCGATGGGAAAGCTGGGGGGCACCCCGGACGTGCTGGACTCCCCCTACCCCGTGGACGACATCGCGGGAGGCCGCCTCAGCTCCGGCCCGCATGAACTGACCGACGTCAACGGCACCCTTTACTTCGTCGCCACCGACCGCTCCCGCGGCACCGAACTCTTCAAAAGCGATGGCTCGGACCGAGGCACCTTCCTCGTCAAGGACCTCCGCACCGGGCCCGTTGGCTCGGAGCCGCGTGAGCTCACCGCGGTGGGAGACACGCTCTACTTCGTCGCCCATGACGGCGAGCACGGCGAGGAGCTGTGGCGCAGTGAAGGACGGAGTTCGAACACCCGCCTCGTCGTGGACTTGCGTCCAGGCCCCCTGGGCTCCCATCCCGAGAGCCTCGTCCAGCTCGGCGAGCACCTCTTCTTCTTCGCCCATGACGGCCAGTCCGGCGTCGAGCTGTGGCGGACGGATGGCACCGAGGGAGGCACCGCGCTGGTGAAGGACATCGCGGAAGGTCCATCCGGCGCCTTCCCTTCCCAACTCGTCGCAGCTCAAGGCCGGCTCTACTTCTTCGTCGACCGGGTCCTCTGGCGCAGCGACGGCACGACCAGCGGCACCGTCGCCGTGAAGGAAGTCGACGCCCCACCTGGCGTCATCGTCCGCCCCAGGGCGCTCACCCAGGTGGACGGCCGACTCTTCTTCTTCGTCAGCTACGAGGACGACGACGTCCTTCCCGGTGAACTCCCCGCGCTCGCGCTCTGGACGAGCAACGGCAACCCGAATGGCACGGTGAGGCTCATGGACCTCCCGTTCCCCACGCTCGAAGGGCCCTTGCTCGCTCGCGCCGCGGGCAACCTCTTCTTCTTCGTCACCAGCTTCCCCGACCATGGCGACGAACTGTGGCGCAGCGATGGCTCCGTGCTCGGAACCTTCCCCGTGCGCGACATCGCCGCGGGCTCCACCAGCTCCAACCCCCGCGAACTCACCGCGATGGACGGGCGCCTCTACTTCTCCGCCTGGTCCCCCGATCACGGTGACGAGTTGTGGCGCAGCGACGGCACACCCGACGGCACCGTGCTCGTCAAGGACCTCGTGCCCGGCCCCCAGGGCTCCGCCCTCGCCTTCCTCCGTGAAGCAAGGGGACGGCTGTACTTCTCCGCGCGCGAGCCCGGGAAGGGCCACGAGCCCTGGAGCAGCAATGGCTCCGGACGCGGAACCTCTCGACTGGAGGACCTGTCCCCCGGTGCGTTCTCATCCGCCGCGCGCGACTTCACGGTCAGCGGCCGTAGGGTGTTCTTCACCGCGAACGAGCGCGGCACCGGCGCCGAGCTGTGGGCACGGGACGTGGGCTACGACTTCCGAGTCGCCGCGAAGCACCTGCTGTGGACGGGCGACGACGAGGACACGCTGCACTCGAGCCCCTCGCCCGCGCGCCTCATCCAGGACATCTTCCCGGGCCCAGGCAGCGCCAACACCCGCGCGTGGACGGCACGAGGCAACACGCTCTACTTCGACGCGGACGACGGCAGCATCGGCCAGGAGCTATGGCGCACGGACGGAACCCCGGCGGGCACCGTGCTCATCAAGGACCTGCGCCCGGGCCCTCTATCCTCCGAGCCCTCCGACTTCTTCGTCGTCGGCCCATGGGTCCTCTTCTTCGCCGACAATGGCGTCCACGGCCGGGAGCTGTGGCGCACGGACGGCACCACCGAGGGCACGGTGCTGGTGAAGGATATCCGACCCGGCTCGGGGGGCAGCCAGGGCGACGGAACCCCGGTCGTGCTGGACGGCATCGCGTACTTCAACGCGCGCGACGCGAACCACGGCGAGGAGCTGTGGCGCACGGACGGAACCCCCGCGGGCACCACGCTCGTCAAGGACCTGGCCCCTGGCGCCGAGGACGGCTCGCCGCGCTACCTCACCGTCGTGGGCTCGCGAATCTTCTTCCTCGCGAACTTCCCTGACGCCGGATGGGAGCTCGGCATCAGCGACGGCACCGAGGCCGGGACACATCTGGTGAAAGACCTCCTGCCAGGCCCCACCGGCTCATTCCCCAACACCCTCACCGCCCTCGGCTCGCGGCTCATCTTCGCCGCCAACGATGGCGAACACGGCGAGGAGCCCTGGGTCAGTGATGGCACCGAGAGCGGCACCCGGCTCCTGCGCGACATCTGGCCGGGCCCGAGCGGTTCGTACGCGGACACCTTCACGGTGGCGGGAGACCGCGTCTTCTTCGCGGCGGCGGACCCCCTGGCGGGCCGCGAGCCCTGGCTCAGCGACGGCACCGAGAGCGGCACCACCCTGGCCTTCGACGTGTATCCCGGCCCGGAGGGCTCCTATCCCCTGTGGTTCGGCGCGCTCGGCCCGAGCGTCCTCTTCAGCGCCGATGACGGCACCCACGGCATCGAGCTGTGGCGCACCGACGGCACGCCCGGCAGCGCCTTCCTCGTGAAGGACATCCACCCGGGCCCCGCCCACTCGGAGCCCCGCTGGATGACAGGCGTGGGCACGACGGCCCTCTTCCATGCGGACGATGGCGTCAATGGCGCGGAGCTCTGGGAGACCCACGGCATGGAGTCGGGGACGCGGTTACGACAGGAACTGGTACCCGGACCGCTCGGCGCGCTCCCCTACTTCTTCACGCACGCGGGGCCCCAGGTCTTCTTCCTCGCGGACGACGGCGCCCAGGGAATCGAGTGGTGGGTGCTGAAGCTCCCGGACGACGGCGGCTGAGGCCCCGCATGGCTCTCCGGGCTCGCCGGGAATAGATATTTCGCCCAGCCGTTGGCGCGGTGTTGACCCTATCCTCATTCTTTACTTTTCACGGGAGCCATCGACATGACCAGCGAGCAGTCCCTCATCGTGACTGAGACCGACCTGGAGCGTCTGCGCCAGGTCATCGACCACCATGGAGGGGGCCGTACGGCCGAGCTCGTGGAGATGCTTGATTCGGAGCTGTCCCGGGCCCAGGTGGTGTCCTCGGAGACGGTTCCTCCCAGCGTCGTGACGATGAACAGCACCGTGCTGTTCGAGGATGAGCAGACCGGCGAGCAGCGGCAGGTCACGCTCGTCTACCCGAGGGACGCGAAGAGCGACGAGGGTCGCATCTCCGTGCTCGCCCCCATCGGCAGCGCCCTCATCGGCCTGTCCGTGGGGCAGTCCATTGCCTGGCCGCTGCCGAGCGGGCGCACCAAGCGACTGCGCATCGTCGCCGTGCCCTACCAGCCCGAGGCCGCCGGCCACTACCACCTCTGATTGATTCGCGCGAAGGTGCCCGTCCCGTGCTCCCGGGGCGGGTGCCCACGCCGTAAGTCAGCGCAGGCCCACGCGCTTCGCCAGCTCCTGCGCCAGGGCCCGCAGCTCCTCGACACCCGGCGCCGCGGGGCTCGTGTCGAACACCACCTCGTAGCCCAGCCCCGCTTGATTGATGGACTCCGAGCGCGGAATCCGCGCGCGCAGCACCGGCACCGTCGAGTCCTTCAGCGCCTCTTCCATCGCCTCGTTGGTCGCCGTGGTGCGCCGGTCCCACAGGTTCACCACGGCCACCAGCTCGCCGCTCTGCTGCTCACGCACGTCGCGCCACGCCGCTTCGATTTCGCCCAGGCCCTGGAGCGCGAAGGCCCCCGTGGGCACCGGCGCCACGACGAGGTCGGAGAAGCCCAGCACCGCCTCCGTGTACGCGCCGATGCTCGGCGGCGTGTCCGCGAGGATGACGTCCGGTGTCCAGCTCAGCGTCTTCAGTGCGCGGGGAATCGCCTGCAGGCGGTGTCCCCACTGGAACAGCTCGCGCTCCATCGCCGCCATGCGAGGCGCCGCCGGCGCGATGAAGAGCGTGGGCCGCTTCGGTGACGCCACCACCACCTGGTCCAACCGGTACTTGGGCCGCGCGCCCAGGGCCTCCCCGACACACGGCCCCTCGCGACTCTCCAGCCCCAGCACGAGCGACGCGTGCGCCTGGGGATCCAGGTCCAACAGCAGCACGCGCTTGCCCATGTCCGCCAGCGCGGAGGCCACGTGCGCGCAGAGCGTCGTCTTCCCCACGCCGCCCTTGATGGTGCAGAACGCAATCAACGCCATGGCTCCGTCCTATACCGGATCTCCCACGCGGGCGATGAACGCCAGGGCCCCCAGCAGCCCGGCCATCAGCCGGAACTCCCCGTAATTCTCGATGCCCCGGAATGGTACGGCCGCACCATCCAGGGGCGCTCCAGAATGGTGCGGTGCCCCGCAACGTCAGACCTCTCGTCAATAATTCCAGCCACTTGGACATGGCATCCCACGTGCTCAAGCACGGGGCATCAGGGCGTCCTCACGGAGGCCCTCCATTGAATGAGGAGGTCGTCATGGATATCCGGTTCTACGGCGTTCGGGGGAGCATCGCTGTCTCGGGTTCGCGCATCGGCGGCAACACGGCATGCGTGGAGGTGACGAGCCAGGGCCACCGGCTGATCCTCGACGCGGGCACGGGCATCCGGGCGTTGGGTGAGGTGATGATGCGCGAGGGCCCGCCGCACAAGGTCGCGATGTTCTTCTCGCACCTGCACTGGGACCACGTGCAGGGCTTCCCCTTCTTCACGCCCGCGTACCTGCCCACGACGGAGCTGACGATGTACGGTCCCGGCGCGAATGGCGCGCAGGCGCTCCAGTCGGAGCTGGCGGCGCAGATGCAGCCGCCGCACTTCCCGGTGCCGCTGAGCATCATGCGCTCGCGGATGGACTTCCTGTCCGCGCTGCACGGCAAGACGGTGGAGGTGGGGCCCTTCAAGGTGACGCCCATCGACGTGCCGCACCCGCAGGGGTGCCTGGCGTACCGGGTGGAGGCGGATGGGCACTCGTTCATCTACGCCACGGACGTGGAGCTGTGCCGCCAGGACCTGACGCCGGAGGTGGCGCGGCTGTTCGAGGGCGCGGACGTGTTGTGCCTGGACGCGCAGTACACGCCCGAGGAGTACGACGGCCGCAAGGGCATCCCGAAGAAGGGTTGGGGCCACTCGACGATGATGGACGCGGCGGACGTGGCGAAGACGGTGGGCGCGCGGCGGCTGTGCCTGTTCCACCATGACCCGGCGCACACCGACGAGACGCTGGAGGACATGGCCGAGCAGGCGCGCACCCTCTTCCCCGTGTGCGAGCCGGCCCGCGAGGGGCAGCGACTGATCCTGGGCCGCGCGGCCTGAGAGGCGGGCGGAACGATGCCACTCGAATGCTATGGTGACGCGTCGGCCTTCATCCTCCCGCCACTGCCCACCATGCCCCCTGCCGCGGACATCACCCAGGTCCTCCTCCCCTTCGGAGCGCTCGTCGGCAGAGAGGTGGACCTGGATGCATTCCTCCAGACGTTGATGGACCGCATCGCCGCCACCATGCAGGCGGACCGGGGAACCTTGTGGCTGTTGGACCCCGCGCGCCGGGAGCTGTTCAGCCGCGCCGCGCACCTGCCGGAGGTGTCGCAGATTCGCGTGAAGCTGGGCCAGGGCGTCGCGGGCACCGTGGCCCAGGAGGGCCATTCCATCAACGTCCCGGACCCGCGCGGAGAGCAGCGCTTCTTCGCGGACATCGACCGGATGACGGGCTACCGCACCACCAGCCTGCTGGCGGTGCCCCTGCGCGACGCGGACGGCGCGCTGTACGGCGTGCTCCAGGTGCTCAACCGTCGCGGGGGAGATCGCTTCACCCCGGAGGACACCGAGCGGCTCGACGCGATTGCCTCGCAGGTGAGCACCGCCCTGCAGAGCACCAGCCTGTACCAGGAGCTCCAGCGCGCGAAGGACCAGCCGCACGCCCCGGTGGGCTACTTCTTCAACCGCATCATCGGCGAGTCCCCGCAGCTCCAGGCCATCTACCGGCTGGTGCGCAAGGCCGCACCCACCGACGCCACCGTGCTGCTGCGCGGGGAGAGCGGCAGTGGCAAGGAGCTCTTCGCGCGCGCCGTCCACGTCAACGGGCCGCGCCGCGACAAGCCCTTCGTCAAGGTGGACTGCGCCGCGCTGCCCGCGACGCTCATCGAGAACGAGCTGTTCGGCCACGAGCGCGGCGCCTACACCGGCGCGGATCACCGCATGCCCGGCAAGTTCGAGGCGGCGGACAACGGCACGGTGTTCATCGACGAGATTGGCGAATTGCCCCTCCCCGTGCAGGGCAAGCTCCTGCGCGTCATCCAGGACCGCGAGTTCGAGCGCGTGGGCGGCACCCAGGCCATCAAGGTGGACGTGCGCATCGTCGCGGCCACGCACAGGGACCTCGCGCGCATGGTGGCGGAGGGACGCTTCCGCGAGGACCTCTACTACCGCATCAAGGTCGTCGAGGTCGTCCTGCCCCCGCTGCGCGAGCGCGGCGCGGAGGACATCGAGCGACTGGCCCGCCACTTCGTCGCCGCCGTGGCGCGACGTCACCGGCTGCCTCCGCCCCGACTCAGCCCGCTCGCGCTGGAGCGACTCAAGCGCTACCGCTGGCCCGGCAACGTGCGCGAGCTGGAGAACTGCATCGAGAGCGCGGTGGTGCTGTGCGAGGGCGAAATCCTCGAGGAGCACCTGCCCCTGCCCGACATGGACCGTCTGCCCCCCGCCAGCACGGCACCCCAGTCGATGGCGGACCCCGCTCGCGCGACGGCCAGTCCCCCATCGGCCGAGGCCGGACTGCTGCCACTCGCGGAGGTGGAGCGCCTCCACATCCTGCGCGTCCTGGACTCGGTGAAGGGCAACCGCACGGCCGCGGCGAAGGTGCTGGAGATTGGCCGCAACACCCTGGCCCGGAAGCTCAAGGAATACGGCCTCGGCGACGAGGTGTGACCTTCCTCCCCGCGGGCCCACCCCCTCGCGCCCAGGCAGCCAGCCGGGCCAGCCCTGGACTCCACCTCGAAGCCGACAGCACGTGCCTCCCGGGATAACCTGGAGCATGCTGGGACGGCACTTCCATGCAGGTCGAGGGGGCTTCACATGAAGGTGATTGAGACGCTGGCGAACCTGCCGGCGGAGCTGGCCGAGAAGATTCCGGACGTGAAGCTCCAGGACCAGGACATCCGGGTGACGCTGGCGCAGGAGGGCCTCACGCGCGAGGGCATCCTCCCGCCGAAGCTGAACCTGGGGGACTTCGCGCTCTCCTTCGAGGCCAGCGCCGAGGCCACCGTCCGCAACTTCAACTCCTCCGGCGACGTGGACGAGAACGGCATCGTCGGTGAGGCGGCAGCGGCGAACGCCCCGCCCTCGGACTCGCCGCGTCCGCAGCTCCTCCTGGGCGGCGACAAGGGGTGGATGCGTTATCAGGCCACCGGCCTCGTGAAGGCGGGGGCATCCGGCCGCTACTCCTTCGTCTCCGCCAATGGGAAGACGGAGCTGTCCGCCACGCTCAGCGACTACCGCGCGCATCCGCTGGCGCGCAACATGCGCGAGGCCGCGAAAGAAGACCTGGCCTCGCCGCGCCTGCTGGTGAATTCGACGGACCTGACGAAGCTGGGGACGGGTGACGCGCTGTCGTGGCGGGTGCGCGGCATGCTGGAGACGGGGCTGGACCTGGGCTGGGCGGACCTCTTCACCACCAACCTGGGAGACCTGTCCTTCGTCCGGAACAGCGAGCTCATCGAGCTGAAGACGTCCATCGTCGCGCTGGTGCGCGCGCGCGTCTCGCTCACTGACGACTACCAGCTCAGCTTCTCCCGTCCGAGCCCGGGCCGTCTCCAGCTCGCGGTGCGCAAGGCGAAGTCCCACGAGGCCACGCAGGGCGCGGGCCTGGGCATCCAGGTGGCCTTCGCGGACCCAGAGGCCGTGCAGGCCCGACTCAAGGAAGTGCTGTCCGCGCTCGCGGGACAGGCCGAGGCCAAGGTCGAGGAGCTCATCGACAAGGCCCTTCAGAAGGTGGCCTCCTCGGAGGACCTGGCGCTGCTGCGCACCGTGCTGGAGCGGCTGGGGTTGGACCCGCAGCTCGTCAACCTGGACCACCTGAAGCAGGAGTGGGAGGAGCTGAAGCAGAAGGTGGAGGGCGCGCTGGAGAAGGTGGTGAAGGCGCGAATCGGCGCCGCCTTCCAGTACGAATACCTGCGCATCTCCGAGTCCTCCACGCTGCTCGAAGTCGAGCTGGACGAGGCCACCGCGCTGAACTTCCACGGCCAGCTGGTGCTCGGCAACCTGGTGGACCTGATGTCGTGGCTGCGCGCGCCGGAGAACGCGGGCAGGTTCACCCTGAAGAACTACCTCAACACCGCGTCCTTCACGCTCCAGCAGACCGTGGGCTTCTCGCTGAGCCTGGGCACCTTCGAGGTGTTCAAGGCGCGCGGCTCGCTCAAGCAGACCTGGGTGTCGCAGGAGAACACGCAGGGCGCGCGGCGGCAGGCGTTCCTGGGGCAGCGCACGTACGAGGACGCGCTGATGGGCCACCGCAACCGCTGGGCGGTGGACTTCCGGGCGGACATGGAGTCCTTCGCCCAGGCCCCGGCCGCGTCGGACTTCCGTTACGGCCTGCACATGCTCCTGTGGGGGCAGAAGAAGAAGCTGACGAAGCAGGAGCTGCAGCAGGCGGTGGACGACGCCGTCGTCTGGGGTGTGCTGGACGCCAATGACGCGTCCAGCGTCACGACGAAGCTCGAGGCCCACCTGGGCAAGACGGACGTGCAGACACAAGTCGAGCTGAAGGTGTCCGACGACATGCTGCGCGAGCTGGTGCCCCGGCTCCAGACGTTCGACCTCAAGCTGTTCTCACGCGCCCTCGCCCGCGCCATGCCGTGGAGCGAGCAGACGGCCCGCGTGTCCTCGGAGTTCCGCAAGCTCGTCTACGCGCCCATCTGGGAGTCGTACCTCACCGAGGTGATGAACAAGGGCAGCTTCCTGTCCGGAGACCTCTCCCCCACCCGCGCCGCGCAAATCGCCGCGTGGTTCATCGAGCGGGACTCCACGGTGAAGCAGCTCGCCTCGGGCCTGCTCCTGCGCGAGAAGACGTGGCAGCCGCCCGGCGGCAACTTCACCTTCGCCGAAGTCACGGACAAGAACCGCAACACGCTGGCCAAGTGCCGCCGCTTCGTGGACGGACTGGTGCGCCTGCGCCGCTCCATCGAGGAGCGCCGCAGCGGCGAGGAGCTGCGCACGGTGCACGGCGACCTGGAGGGCTTGTGGAACACGGGCTTCCACCTGCGCACGGCCGGCGCGGTGCTGGCGGAGCTGGCGAAGAGCACGCCTCGGGGGCTGGGCGGAATCGAGCGGACCTTCACCGTGCGGCTCGCCGACAGCCAGGAGCAGCTCGTGTTCTCCACGGCGTGGGGTCCGTCCACGCCGTAGCGCGGCTCACATCGAGCGCGACAGCATGAACGCGGCGGCCATGGACATCGCTCCGGCCGCCGCGAAGTGCCTCCAGGCCAGGCGTGCCAGGGTGCCCCTCGTGACGTCGGCGTCCGAGCCCAGCACCACCATCGCCGCCCCGCCCCGCCGGCCCCTCAGCTCGTAGGTGCCCTCGCGAGCGCCGCGCCGCAGCTCGCCCACCACGAAGCAGGTGTCGCCCGCGCTCCCCACGCGCTCCCAGGACAGTGCCCGAGCCTCATCGTCGGCCTCGCTCGCGCCCGACAGCCCGCGCCCCTCCGGACTCACGGGCACCTCTTCGTACCAGGACGAGGGCGGCGTCACCGACAGCGTCCGACAGCGACGAGGCCGCATCGGCGCCATCAGCGACGCGGGAGAGAACCTCACGTGAGCTCGGACCTGTGCGCCTCGCAACGTCAGCGCGGGCGAATAGGCCCGCTCTCGCGACAGGAGCGCGCCCTTCCGACCGTCCGCCGCCACCTCGCGCAGTTCGGCTTCGAAGAAGGCGCAGGGAACGCCGCCCGGTGACGTGAGCACCTCCTCGGCATCGAGCGTGCCCTGGTAGACGCCCCAGCGCGGCGCCTCACCGGAGCGCAGCGTCGCCACGGCCTCATCCAGCGATTGGGGCACCGTGCCGCGCAGCAGGTCCGCGCCCGAGCGCACCCGCGTGCCACGCACCGCCAGGAGGGCCGCCACCACCAGCAGCGCGAGCGCCAGGGACTTGCCAACGGCCTCGTCCGACAGGAGCGTCGGCCCACCGCCTTCCCCCAAGCGCAACACCAGCGCGAGCGCGCCCAGGGCCAGCATTCCGAACCAGACCAGCGGAAGTCGCGGGATGCGGGCTCGCGCGCCTCGCCGTCCAAACGTGAACGCCGCGACGACGAGCGCCGCCAGGAACGCCGCATAGATGGGCGCCAACACGACGCGCCAGAATTCCATCCCGTCCCCCAGCAGCTCGACCGGAGCCCCCAGGGCCCCGAACACCGGAAGAAAGTGGGACGCCCGCGAAGCTCGCGCAAGGTCGTCCAGGGCGAGAACCCGTCTCCCCGAGGACAGCCCTCGTCAGGAGAACACTTGCCCGCTCCGCAAGGGCCCGAGGCGAGGCGCGATGCGCGAGGAGTGTCGGAAACAGGAGACCGGCGCGCGAGGCGGAGCCGGCTCTGGAGGAACTACTGCTCCTGGCCCGCGACCGCCTGGCGGGGAGGACGCTCCTTCAACTGTCCCTTCACCGACAGGTCGTCGAAGGTGCAGGCCAGGTTGCGGCACCCCACTGCCACCTTGCCGACGCGGTTCTTCAGGCCCGGAAGGAGCTTCCTGGCGAAGCGCTGCTTGCCGAGAAAGCCCTCCGCGAGCACGACGCCTTCCGCCTTCGGGCTCAGCTTCAGCCGCACGAAGTAGGGCCCTGTCGAGGGCAGCGGCATCTCGTCCTCGACGAGCCCATCCGTGTCCTGCGCGCTGTTGCCCACCACCTCGTGGCCATCCTCGGTGAAGTAGCGCCACGCCAGGCGCATCCCCACGCCCGGAATGGCGAAGGCCGACACCTGGAGGTCCTTGATGCGGAAGGACAGCTCGCCATAGTGCTGGGCGTCCGGCTCCTCGGGGTACTCGTCCCCGAGCGGCTTGACGTCCATCAACACCTGGGCGTCGAAGTCGTCGGCCGCGAAGTAGCGGTGCGCCACGTACGCGCGCGGCACCAGCCTCCGTCCCGAGGCATCCAGGCCGCCCTGCCACGCCCTGAGCTCACCCTCCTCGATCACCCACCGCCCGCTGTGGAGGTTGAGTTCCTCGGTGCCCTGGCCCTCGAAGGTGACGCCGAACCGGGTCTCCCCGCCGGGCTTCTGGGCCAACGCCACGCTCGACGAGGTGAAGGCCTCGCCGTACGTGTTCGGCGGAAACGGCCGGGTGGGCGTGCGCACCTTCCTGCCCTGCTCGGAGGAGGTCCGCTCGGAACCGTTCTGGCCCGACGCGTCCATGAACACCCGTGCCGCCAGGCCAATCACCGCGAGCCCGCCCACGATGGACAGCCCGCTGCGCACCTGGCGCCAGCCCATGCGCAGGCGACGGGTAATCTGGCTCGTCGTCGGGGCGCGCGCGGTCGCCAGTTGGCGTGCCGGCTGGATGCCCGTCATCAGGCCCGGCGCGGACGAGGTGGAGATCATCGTCTCCAGCGCCGCGCACAACTCCCCCGCCTTTTCGTAGCGGGCTTCCGGGTCCGTCTCCAGCAGGCGCTCCACCACCAGGTCCACGCGCGAATCCAACCCCGCCACGCGCTGGGACGGCAGCTTGAAGCGCCCCAGGGGCACATCCCCGGTGAGCAGTTCGTAGAGGACCACTCCCAGCGAGAACAGGTCGGCGCGACCGTCCACGTTCTTCGCGTCGCGCCGCTGCTCCGGGGCCATGTAGTTCAGCGTGCCCATGGCCACCGCCGTCGCGGTGAGCTGCAACCGGGACTCCGACTGACGGATGCCCGCCAGCCCGAAGTCCGCCACCTTCACGTTGCCCCGCCCGTCCAGCAGGATGTTCTCCGGCTTGAGGTCGCGGTGGATGATGTCCTTGTCGTGCGCGCACTCGACGGCGCGCGCCACCTGGAGCATCAGCCTCAGGCTCTGCTGCGGCGACAGCGCGCCAGCGGAGATGGCCTCTCTCAGCGAGCGCCCCTCCACGAACTCCATGACGAAGTAGTAGTGCTCGCCCGCGACGCCCCGGTCGATGATCTGCACGATGTTCGGGTGGTTGAGGGCGGCCAGCGCGGTGGCCTCCTTCTCGAACCGCGCCACGAACTCCGGGTCCTTCGCCAGCTTCGGCGGCAACAGCTTCACCGCCACCGTGCGTCCCAGCGACGTCTGCCGCGCGAGCCACACCTCGCCCATGCCACCGCGGCCGAGCAACTCCAGCAGCTCGAACCCCGGCAGCGACACCCGCGACGCCGCCACGAAGGTGTCCACCTCGTGGACGTTCAAGTCGGAGTCCGCGTTGCCACGGCCCGTCGGCGTCGACGAGCGAACCACCGTCGCGCCCACGGGAACCTCCAGGCCGGGTGTGGCGGACGGCATGGCCACACCGCTCGGCCCGATGCTGGCATTGAGGGGAGGGGCCACGTCCGCGCCCGGAAGTGGGACCCCGGGAAGCGCCATGTCGCTCGGGGAAGCACCCGTGCTCGACGAGGGCGCCGCGCCGGCATTCACGCCCAGCACCTCGATGCCACTCGCCAGCGGGCCCCTGCTCGCCGCCGTTCCGCCCACCAGCGTCACGCGCCCATGGACCGAGCCGGGCTCGTCACGCGGGGGCTCACGCTCCTCCAGCAGCGAGGCGTCCCGGAGGGCCCCGCCGTTCGCGTAGCTCGTCGTGCTCCGGGGGGCGCGCTCGTCGGGGCCAAGCCCCGGCACCACGGTGTCGCGGGTGTTTTCCGGAGCCCCCTGCGCGCGGTGCGGGGCAACGGTGATGTGGGACGTCGCGCGAGCGCCGCTCGCGTCCTGACGCCGCACCTCGAAGCGGATGCCGCAGCGGCACGCCACCTTCTGCCCACTGACATAGACCCGGGTATCGTGCTGGATCCCGCAGTTGGGACACTCCTGGGTCGTCGTCATGCGCGGCGCGGGGAAGCAGCGGTCGTGTGTTCCACGCCGTGGACACGATACGTGGGAACGGCCTTCTCCTTGCCCTTCACCTGCAGCGCCTTCAGCTCCTCCACGTCGAAGCCAGGCCCGGACTTGCGGACCGTCGACTCCGACGCGAGCACCTCGCCACTCTTCGCCATGCCGCACAGTCGAGAAGCCGTGTTCACCGTGTCCCCGATGGCAGTGAACTCATGCCGCTCCGCGCTGCCCATGTAGCCCACGACGGCCTGACCGGTGTTGATGCCGATGCCCACCTCGATGGGCGCCTTCCCCATCGCGACGCGCTGACGGTTGATCTCCTCCACCGCGTCCTGCATCTCCAGCGCCGCCCGCAGCGCACGCGCCGCATCGTCCGGATGAGAGAGCGGCGGACCCCACACCGCCATGACGCAGTCGCCAATGAACTTGTCCAGGTTCCCCTCGTAGCGGAACACCACGTCCGCCATTGCCGAGAAGAAGCTGTTCAGCATCGACACCACTTCCTGGGGCGACTCGTTCTCGGAGATGGTGGTGAAGCCCCGGATGTCCGCGAACAGGCAGCTGACTTCCGCCAGCCGGCTCTGCCTCAAGTCCTCCGTCTCGCCGGAGATCACCGCGTCCGCCACCGCCTTGGACAGGAAGCGGCTGAGCTCCGCGCGCGTCACCGCCTCCGCGCGGATCTGCTCGCCCAGCGCCGAGTTCTCCAGCGCGATGCTCGCCTGCGAGGCGATGCCGGAGAGGATGTTCAGGTCCTTCTCCGAGAAGGCGTTGATCTGCTGCCGGCTGTCCAGGAAGAGCACCGCCTGGATCTTCGTGTTCACCATCAGCGGCACCGCCATGGCCGAACGGATGCCCTGCGCGACGATGCTCTCCGCCGCGGAGAAGCGCTCGTCGATGATGGCGTCCGCCGTCAGCACCGCCTTGCCCGTCTCCACCACCCGCTTCAGCACGGTGTCGGAGAGCATCACGTTGACGGGCTTGCCCGTGCGGTGATGCACCGCCGCCGGGATGAACTCCCCGTCCCCGGCGACCTTCAGGATGACGCCGTGGTCCGCGGCGAGGAGCTGGAAGGCGACCTTGAGGATCTGCTCGAACAGGGCCGTCTGGCTGCCCTGCAGGCCCACCTGCCGGTGGAACTCGTGGGCGATGCGCAGCTTCTCGTAGTCGCGGCGCAGCGCCTCCACGTCCGTCATCAGCTCCACCGGACGGAAGTTCTGAGGCACCTGGTCCATCTGCGCCAGGAAGGCGGGCATGGACACCGACTGGGCCACCACCGTCACGCCCGGCGCGGTGGGCGCGGTGTGGTTCACCGCCGGCTCGCCGCTGTGGAAGATGAGGCGCGAGGAGCCCAGGGCTATCTCGTCCCCGTCCTTCAGCCGCAGCTCCTTCACCCGCTTGCCGTTGACGAACGTCCCGTTCGAGGACCCCAGGTCCTTCAGGACGAAGTCCTTGCCCTGCCGCTCAATCGTCGCGTGCTCCTTGGAGACCTCCCGGTCGACCAGGCGCAACGTGTTGGACGGATGGCGGCCGAGCGACGTCAGCGGCCCCAGGGGAAATTCCCCCAGAGTGCCGTCCGCGAAGCGCCCGGTCAGCCGGGGGCCGCGAAGCTGCCCGGATTTCGGAGCGAATGGGGCGGGAACCTGGCTCACGCGCGAATCCTCACCGGCGCGGACACTACCAGAGCCTCTCCCTCACAGGGAACGTCTGGTGCGGCTGTCCGACCCGAAGGGCCTCCGAAGGGCTGCACGGCTGGTCAGCGTCCAGTTCCTGGGACGGCGCGTCACCCGGGGGAGTCCACCCCCCAGCCGCCCCTCCGCCCCGCTTCTCTCCTGGGTCCCACACTGGTAAGGGGGGCCCGTGAGAATCAAACAGAAGCCCGAAGACTTCAGCGTCAAGGAATCATACCGCTTCGATGAAGTCGATGGAGGGCGTTTCCGCGTCTACCTGATGGACAAGCAGAAGCTGTCCACGTTCGACGCCGTCACCCGCCTGCGGGACGCGTTCGGCCTGAAGCCGGGCGCCATCAGCTATTGCGGTCTGAAGGACAAGCAGGGGCGCACCGAGCAGATCATCGCGGTGGACGGCGCCGACGTGGACATGCAGGAGCCCGACCTGCGCCTGAAGTTCCTGGGCCGGACGAACAAGGCCCTGTCCTCGGCCAACATCACCTCCAACCGCTTCTCCGTCACGGTGCGAGCGCTGGGCCCGGAGTCCGTGGGCCCCCTCAACTCGGCCGCCGCCGAGGTCAACCGCCTGGGCGTGGTCAACTACTTCGACAGCCAGCGCTTCGGCTCGCTCAAGCACGGCCAGGGCTTCATCGCCAAGGACCTCATCCGGGGCGACTTCGAGGCCGCGCTGCACAACTTCCTGGCCAAACCCTCGGAGCTGGATTTCACCGAGGACGCCAAGGTGAAGGCCTTCTGGCGCGACAATTGGGGCCAGTGGGACGCGCGTGTCCCCTTCGAGGGCACCCGGAAGTACCACCGCGTGCTGCGCTCCTTGAGGGACCACCCCAAGGACTTCATGAAGGCCTTCCTGCAGATCGACTCGGACTACCGGGCGATGCAGCTCTTCACCTTCCAGAGCTTCCTCTGGAACGAGGGCGTGCGGCGCTACCTCCAGTTGATGCTGCCGCGCGAGTCGCTGTTCCCCATGCGCTACCAGGCCGGCACGCTGCTGTTCCACCGCGACGCGGACGCGAACACGCTGCGCGTGCTGCGCGAGGCCACCTTCCCCCTGCTCGCCCCCGACACCACCTTCAAGGACCCCAAGGTGGAAGAGGCCGTCAACTGGGTGCTGAGCCGGGAGAAGCTGACGCTGGCGGACCTGCGCATCCCCGACGCCGAGCGCCTGCTTTACTTCAAGCACGAGGAGCGGCCCCTGCTCTCCTTCCCGCACAAGCTCGTCGTCGGCCGCACCCAGCCGGATGAGATCAACCGCGGGGACATCAAGGTCAACGTCGCCTTCACCCTGCCGCCGGGCGCGTACGCCACCCTCGTCGTCAAGCGCCTGTTCCACTTCGCGTACACTGAAGAGACCGCCGACGACATTCGCGCCCAGCGCGAGCGCACCGCGCGCATCATCGAGGAGAGTCAAGCCGAGGGCGCGCCGTCCAGCCGCCGCGGTCCTCCCGTCCGCGACGGTGAGCGAGGCTCGGAGCGGCCTGGCGCCACGTCGTCACGCCGCCCGCAGACCCGTGACGAGGAGCGAGCCCGCTCCCCGCGGACGGAGTTCCCCTCCAGCCGCCGTGCGTCCTCCTCCCGGAGCGAGGCTCCCGCTCGCCGTGGAGCCGGGGCTGCTCGCGAGGACGAGCCTTCGTCCACCCGCCGCGCCTCCTCCCGGAGCGAGGCTCCCGCTCGCCGTGGAGCCGGGGCCGCTCGCGAGGACGAGCCTTCGTCCACCCGCCGCGCCTCCTCTTCCCGGAGCGAGGCTCCCGCCCGCCGTGGGTCATCCCGCGATGAAGGGCCCTCGACCCGTCGCTCCCCGTCTGAATGGGCGGCGGCCCCCGCCCGGAGCCGGTCCGCTTCGAGCGAGGATGACGTCTCGGCGTCCCCCTCCAGGGGCCGGTCGCTCGCCGACCAGGCAAACGCCCCGAAGGCCCCCAAGGAAGCGCCCCCTGCCCCGCTCGGATTCCGCGAGAAGGCGCGCCAGCGCAAGGCGAACAAGGAAATCGCGCGCGCCGAGACGGCGGCCAAGCGCCCGAAATCACGAAAGAAATAAGACTTCAACGGGGATGAACCGTTTGAACGCAATGGGGGAGCGCGCACGTCGTAGACCAGGACGTGAACGCTCTTGCCCTCGACGACGCCCCCGGGACGCTCGCCCACGCCATCGGGATGCTGATGGCTGACGACGCCGTCCCGCTCCCCTGGAAGGCCGACGTGCAGGCGGCCCGCCGGGGAGATCCGTCCGCCTTCGAGTCCCTGGTGCGCAGCGTCCAGCGCCAGGTGTACGGCCTGGCCCTCCGGCTCCTGCAGAGCGAGGCGGAGGCCGCCGAGGTGTCCCAGGAGGCCTTGCTGCGCGCGTACCAGAACCTTCACCGGTACGACGACGCGCGCCCCTTCGATTTGTGGGTGCTGGCCATCACCCGCAACCTCTGCCTGGACCTGCTCCGGCGCCGCACCAAGGTGCGCACCGAGGAGCTGGAGCCCATGAAGGAGGTCCTCCCCAGCGGCGAGGCGTCGCAGGAGGAAGGCGCCATCGCCCGCGAGGAGCGTCAGTCGCTCGAGGACGCCATGGCCACCCTCTCCGTCGACGACCGTGAAGTCCTCGCGCTCTACTACGTCCAGAAGCGCACGACGAAGGAGATCGCGCAGATCCTCGGGTGCGCCCCTGGCACCATCATGGCCCGCCTCTTCAGGGCCCGAGAGAAGCTGCGCAAGAAGATGACCACCGAGGAGGCCACCCGATGAGCGCGCACCTTTGTCCCGACCTCGAGGTCCTCTTCGCGGAGCTGGAAGAAGGAGAAGGCCCCGCGCTGGACCACGCCGCCGACTGTGAAGCGTGCTCCGCCGTCCTCGAAGAACACCGGCTGATGGAGCAGGACCTGTACCGACTGGCGGACCCCCTTCCGCCACCCACCCTGGTCGCCAGTGTCATGGCGAGGGTCGCGGCCGAGCCCGTGCCGCAGCGTCGCGAGGTGTGGTCCGGGCTCGCCATCCTCATGACCTCGCTGCTCGGTGGGCTGGGTTACCTGGTGATGAGCGACCAGGCGCTCGGTCGGCTGGGAACGGGCGTCGCGTCCTTCCTCGTGGAGGGACGGCTGTTCGCCGAGGGCGTGCTGAGTGGCGCCCGCGCGCTGTGGTCCACCGAGGGTCTGGCCGTGGCGGCCATCCTCGCCTTCCTCCTCCTCACGTCCCTGGCAGGCCTCAAGCGGCTCGCAGGCAGCGCCCCCACCCCCTCGGAAGCCTGAGCGACCCATGAAGATCTCCCCTCGATTCCTTCTCCCCGCGTTGCTCATGGG